>JABDKH010000240.1 GCA_013002345.1 Rhodothermales bacterium | reverse complement strand
CGCCTGCCCTGGCCGACCCCCGCGTGTGCAGGGGCAGAGCCCAGTCGGGGATGACCGGGGTCCTGGTCGGAGTCATGCCCGCGGAGGCGGGCATCCAAGTGAGGTCTGCTCGACGTCGGCTGAATCCTCGCCTGCCCTGGCCGACCCTCGCATCTCCTCGCATTCCCTCGCATTCGCAAGGGCATAGCGCAAGGGCGGGGAGCAAGGATGACTTTAGCAGTCTGGCCCGCGGCGACGTTTTACTCATTTGTTAGCCGCCGTATACACTTCTGTTAGAATCACCTTCGGCCACCGCGATATCCTTTCATCCGTGAGCAACAAAACCAAACTCAAGGGTGAAATCATGAAATCTATTTTCTCAGTCCTGGTGGCAGTCGCGGTCATTGCCGGCTGTTCGCAGGACGACGGCATGTTGACGGCTGTTGACGGCGGGTCGTCAGTTGAATTCGCGTCCGCATCGGCAAGCAAGGCTGGCGTGAGCGCGGCGAGCGAGGCCGAATACGAAGTCACGATCATCAATATGTCGCATTCGCAGCCGTTCTCGCCGGGCGTTCTCGTCACGCACGACGCCTCGGCAAGCCTGTTCAGCGGCGGCTCGGCTGCCTCTGAAGGTATCCGACTGATCGCAGAGAACGGCGATCCGTCGACCGCCGTTGGAGCATTGACCGGAGCGGATGGTGTATCCGGCGTTGTTGGCACGATGGCGCCTGTGCACATCAAGGGTGGGCCCGGGCCGGACAAGCTGACGGCGTACATCAAGGCAGCCGAGGGCGCCCGTTACCTCTCGCTTGCCGCTATGCTGATCTGCACGAACGACGGATTCATCGGTCTCGACAGTGTCGAACTTCCAAGCGGTCCGGAGACGGCCGTGTATTTCCCGGGCGCCTATGACGCCGGCACGGAGGCCAACGATGAGCTGTATACGAGCGTCGTTGACCCGTGCGGAGCGATCGGACCGGTCGCGGTGGCAGCGGACGGACAGAATGACCGTCCGGCAACGTCAGGCGTCGTCGAGTCACATCCTGGCTTCACGGGCGTTGGAGACATGGATGCGGACGCGTACAACTGGCGTAATAAGGTCGCGCGCGTCACAGTCAAGCGGGTACGCTAAATCTCCCGTGTGGAGACCGAAAGACGTATTTGCGGAATTTGGAGCGAAGGCCGCTGTGGTTCCGGTGAACCGCGGCGGCTTCTTGCTCGTACTCACCTTGCGATCCTGATCCCGAACCATGGAACCGATGTCACTGAAGATCCTTGTGGTCGAAGATGATCCGGACATCGCCGAGTTGATCAGCATTCACCTTGGTGATCTCGGATACGATGTTGGTGTAGCCATCACGGGGAAGGATGCTCTGCAGCAACTCAGTGCGGAGGAGCACGCGCTCGTCGTTCTCGACATCATGCTGCCGGAGATGGACGGCTTCGAGGTCTGCCGGCGGATTCGGGAGACGGACCGGAAAATTCCGATCCTTGTCCTGAGCGCTCGCACGGAGGAAGTCGACAAGGTGCTTGGACTGGAGCTGGGTGCAGATGCCTACATGACCAAGCCGTTCAGTCTGCGAGAACTCGTGGCTCGAATCAAAGCAATCTTCAGACGGATCGAAGTCGATAGCCAGCCGGCGGAGTCGCGCCAGAAGAAGTACAAGTTTGACCGCGTCGAAGCAGACGTCGAACGCCGACTGGTCACCGTCGACGGCAAGCCGGTCGAACTGACCGCGAAGGAGTTTGATCTGCTCATCGCGTTCATGCAGTTTCCCGGGAAAGTTTTCAGCAGGCACGAACTGCTCGAGGACGTGTGGGGCTACGAGTACGAGGGGTACAGTCATACCGTCAATTCGCACATCAACCGGTTGCGACGTAAGATCGAGCGTGTGCCGACCTCTCCGGTTCTGATCCAGACGGTCTGGGGCGTAGGATACCGGTTCGGAGCCGATCAGTAATGCGCTTGAGAATGTTCAAGACCTTCTACACCAAACTGTCGCTGCTCTTCCTGCTGCTCATGGTGTTTCTGGGCGCGGTGATCACGCTCGTGACGGTGCGTTCCTTCGAGCGATTCGGCAACGAAACGGAGCAGAAGCTCAACATGCAGCTTGCGGCTACTCTGGCGCGGAGGCTGGAGCCGCTGCTGGGGGATGACATCCGCGACGAAGTCGTAGAGGATGAGCTTCGGCGCATCCGCGAGGCAAATCCCCGGATCGAAGTATACCTCCTCGACCCGGACGGATCGGTGTTGGCGCAGTATCTCCTGGAGGAGGCACAGAGCCTGTCGCATAAGGCCATCGATCTGGGTCCGGTTCGTCGATTCCTTGAAGGAGAGCCCGCACCGATTCTTGGCGAAGACCCGGCCCGTGACGGGCAGTCCAGGCCGTTCAGTGCAGCGCAGATCGAAATCATGGGCAAGCCCGACTGCTTCGTGTACGTGATCCTTTCGGGTGCCCAGTACGATGATGTGGTAGGGATGGTACGGGGCAGCTACATCCTGCGTGCCGCAGGCCGGGCGCTGGCTATCAGTCTGCTGCTAACAGGCCTCGTCGGACTGATGTTGTTTGGGTTCCTGACGCGCAGACTCCGGTCGGTGACGCAGTCGGTATCGCGATTCGCGGGCGGGGAGTTCGATGAGCGGGTTCGATATCGCGCGAACGATGAACTGGGACAGCTCGCCGACTCGTTTAACAGCATGGCCGACACGATCGTCGCCAACATGGAGGAGATGGCGCGGGTAGATCGGCAACGTCGTGAACTGATTGCGAACGTGTCACACGATCTCAGAAGTCCACTGTCATCGATGCAGGGATATCTGGAGACCATAGCGATGAAGGGTGGAGAGCTGAGCGACGATCAGCGACGGGAATACCTGGATGTCGTGTCGCGCAATGCGTCGTCCTTGAGTTCGCTAGTGTCCGAGCTCTTTGAGCTTTCGAAGCTGGATGCCGGGCAGGTCGAACTGAAGCCCGAATCATTTTCTTCGTCGGAGCTTGTTCAGGACCTGGTGCAGCAGTTCAGGCCGGACGCCGAGCGCAAGAGGGTGGACATTGCAGCAGAGATCCCGTCGGATCTCCTGATGGTGCATGCAGATATCGCGCTGGTGGAGCGGGCCATCGCGAACCTGATCGACAACGCGATCCAGTTCACGCCGGAGGGCGGCCATGTTCGGGTGCGCACGGAGCGGGTAGAGGGCAAGGTCGAGATTGCGGTGGCGGACACGGGACCGGGTATTCCGGAAGGCGAGGTGGCGAACATCTTCGAGCGATTCTACCGGGTGGAGAAGAGCCGGTCTCGCGAGCGCGGCGGTGCCGGGTTGGGGCTCGCGATCACACGAAGGATAATCGAGTTGCACGGTGGTGAGATCCGGGTTGAGAGTCGGGTAGGGCAGGGGACGACGTTTTCGTTTCGGCTGGATGGGAATGGGAAGGAGCCTGGTTCCGCGTAGGCGAGGCTCGTAGCGACTCTGACGACCGCTGATTCAGTCGGGATACGGTGTGTCGCGGAGGCCCCGGACTTGGATCGATGCCCGCCTCCCCTCGCTTCCGCAAGGGCGGAGCGCGGGCATGACACGCACACGGTCATCCCCGACCCGTCTCGGCTGGGGCGGAGTTCAGTCGGGAATCCGTGGTATGTCGCGGAGGCCCCGGCTTCGGATGGATGCTCGCCTCCCCTCGCTTCCGCAAGGGCGGAGCGCGGGCATGACAGGCACACGGTCATCCCCGATGCAGTCGGGGATCCATAGAGCGTATCGTGGGCACCAGATTTGGACGGAGAGCCGGCCCCGGCAGGTCAGCCTCGAGGAACCCGGCCCCATTCCTCGTCTACAGGGTTTCCTAATGCATTGCCAGGTCTGGCAAGTAGATCCAGGCAAGAAGGACACCGATCACGCCCACGATGACGAACACCACACTGACGGCGATTGACCGTGGTGAGCGATGTCTGACGAGCACGAAGATCGAGTTCGCGACGAGAATGCCCCCGGCCACCGAAGCGATCAGGACGAGGATCAGGAAGCGAAAAGCGTCTCCTTCATCGGCTGAGATTCCATAGACGAGTGGCGAGACGATCAGGACGCTGCACAGAATCCTGCACGCGGACGTGAAGATGCCGGCACCAGTTTGCGGCCGGTCGATCGGCGGTACTGTGTTATCCATTTCGGCAGGGTCGACGTTGGTCCAGTTACTTCGCTACTGCACCTTTATCCTGTTAAGCGCACGGGTGATCCCGTCTCGGCAATGCGGGTCGTGGCCGCCACCAGTTGCCGGGTGATGCCCGGCTCGTGCGACGAATGACCGGCATCCGGAACGATGACCGCATCCAGCTCTGGCCAGGCGTGGCAAAGGTCGTCGAGGTTCTTCACCGGACACACCAGGTCGTAGCGGCCGTGCACTGCGAAGGCCGGGATCGAGCGCAGGCGACCGACCCGGTCGAGGAGCAACGTGTCCGGTTTGAAACGCACATTGCGGAAGTAGTGGGCCTCCAGTCGGGCCAGGTTCCAGGCCAGCTCCGGCTCGCCGAAGACGTCGCTGAACTCCGGGTTGGGCAGGAGGGTGCAGCAGGATCCCTCGTAGATCGACCAGGCTTTGGCCGCCGCAAGTCCGGCCTCCGTGTCGTCGCCGTCGAGTCGCTTCCAGAAGGCCTCCAGCAGATCGCCTCGTTCGTCCTCGGGGATTGGCTCGACGAACTGCCGCCATAGTTCCGGCTGGATCATCCCCATCTCGTAGAGCCACCAGCGGATCTCCTCGTCACGGAGCATCCAGATGCCGCGGAGCACAAGGCTGCGGACGTGGTCCGGATGTTCCTGGGCGTAGAACATCGCCAGCGAGCTGCCCCATGAGCCGCCGAAGACGTGCCAGGTGTCTATTCCCAGCTCTTCCCGGAGCCGCTCGATGTCTGCCACCAGGTGGGCGGGAGAGTTGTCCTTCAGCTCGCCCGGCGGTGTGGATCGACCGCAGCCGCGCTGGTCGAACAGCACGATGCGGAATCGATCCGGGGCGAAGAAGCGCCGATCGGTAGTGCTGCAGCCGGCACCCGGGCCGCCATGGACGAACAGTATCGGCAGACCGTCCGGCGTGCCGCACTCCTCGTAGTAAAGAGTGTGCAGGTCATTGACCGGTAACTGACCGGTCCGGTACGGCTCGATCTCAGGGTAGAAGTGTTCGTTCGCCATGCTCCATTCCTCGCCTTTCGTTGTCGCAGAGTGGTTCGTGGGGAAGGGGATCGGCGGATCGCACTTGATATTCAGAACGCAGACTCTCCCTCCATTTCCGGGCAGATGTACTGAAAGGTCGATCCCCTCACGTTGTTCGGGACATCCACCCTCAATACATCACCATTCTTTTGATTATTCGTAGGGGTGTAAAGCTACCGCCGGACCTGCGTCGGGCAGCAGCCGGCGAATCCGAGAGAATAACTTAGACCGAACGAACGACTGGTGCCACAATAGCTGTACTGGCTGGCAGATGCTCGCTTTCCTGGTCATATTGTCCGTTGGGATAAGCACGGCCGCACTCCTGTACGCGCGATGGGAGTACCGCCGGCGCGGCAGACTCGGTCTGGTGGGCCTGTTTCTGTTGTGCGCGATGTTGTTCGTGCCAAACTTGGTCCTCGAATTCGCCACGACTTACAAAATGCCGAGTACGTTAGCCGCCTACGTCGGCGTCGTAGTAGGCGTCCTGGGCCTCGCCCTGTGCCTGGTGAGCATTGTGCACTTCCGCTCGGTCGCGAAGATGTTGTGTCTTCATCCGGGCGAGCTTACATCAGCAGGGTCGTATCGCTGGAGTCGCAATCCGCAGTACGTAGGATGGTTGCTATTCCTGTTGGGTTTTGCTTTGACGGACTGGTCCCTGTGGTGTCTCGCGGCGCTGCTGGTGGTCGCCGTAAGCCTTCATCTCCTGATTCTGGTGGAGGAGGAACACCTGCGTCGCGTGTTCGGCGAACGCTATGCGGAATTCTGCCGCCGGACTCCGCGCTATCTGAAGTGGGGGCGGCTTCGGATATAGGCCCGTAGTACTCCTCGTGTGGATGGCGAACTTTCGTGGCGGCCGGAAGGGAGGGCGTGCAAGAAAGTCGGCGTGGAGGTCCACCTCTCTCGGAAGACATTCGAAGGCGGCCGCTCGGACGACCCGGTGTGCGCCGGTGATCATTCTCGGCAACAGGGTTCCACGATTCTCGTCTGCCCGTGCGATATTGGCGCGTCACCCATCTTCAGAGGAGTCCGATGCGATCTTCTCCCTTCCACATCAGTTCGCAGGTGCGGTCGAAGTTAACGACCATCCTGCTCATAACCGTCGCGTGGTCGTTCGTGAGCTTGATCCTGTTCCTTCAGGGTTATTCCGCGCTGCTTCAGTTCAACTGCGGACTCGGCGGATACAGCCCGTACGACTTTCTCATCGGCGCGCTCATCACCTCGCTCACGGCCGGACTAATCGGCGGCCTGTTGATGGTCTTCGTCTGGGACAAATGGCTGCGCTCGATGCCGTACAACCGCGCCCTCCTGTCCATCTTCGGGACGTACACGATTGCATACTTCGTGGTCGACGCCGTCGCCGGACTGTACGCGCGCGTGACGACTCCCGAGCTTGCGATCCCGTACATCGAGCACCTGCTCGAGTGGCAGAACGTCGCCAGCTATCTGGTCTGGGCGGTCATCGTCATGTCGACGTTCGTGGCGCTTCTTGTCCGGGACAAGTACGGTCCGGGCGTCTTCCGGTCCTTCCTGATGGGGAAGTACTTTCATCCGAGGCGCGAAGAGAGGACCATCATGTTTCTCGACCTGCGGGCGTCGACCGCCATTGCCGAGTTTCTGGGAGAGGAGAAGTACTTCCGCTTCGTCAGAGATGTCTTTCGGATCGCGACCCCTTCCATGCTTCGGCACGGGGCTGAGATCTACCAGTACGTCGGGGACGAGGTGGTTCTGACCTGGCCCGGTGATGCGGGGCTCCGCGACCACCGGTGCATCGCGTGTTTCTTCGGGGTCGAGGAGGCGTTGCAGGAGGCGTCGAAGTACTTCCGGGCGGAGTACGACGTGACGCCCGAGTTCAAGGCTGGGCTGCACCACGGGTCTGTGATGGTCGGCGAGGTCGGCGTTGTCAAGCGAGAGATCGCCTATTCGGGCGACGTGATGAATACCACGGCGCGGATTCAGGCCAAGTGCAACGCGCTGGGTGTCAACCTGCTGCTATCCGGGGTGGTGCACGATCGACTCCCGGTGAACGGTGTGGACCGGCAGCCGCGACAGCTGGGGGCGGTGCGGCTGCGGGGGAAGCAGGAGCAGGTGCCGCTTTATACGGTGTAGGCCGTTCGTGCCTCGTCATCCCCGATTCCACGCACTTGCGAAGGCGGGTGCAGTCGGGGATCCATTCAAGGCCGGTTGATCCTCGCATGCCCTCGCCTGCGCAAGGGCAGAGCGCGAGGATGACGATGGGGGCAATAATCATCCCCGATCTAGACGGGGATCCATCATGCTGGTCCCTTCCGCTTGTCGGGATGCTGGCTTTTGCGGGCATGAGGGTCACTCTTCGAGTTCGCCCTTGACCCGTTGGCCCACCAGCCCCGTCACGGCCGCGCCCGTTTTACCGGCCTGATGCGCCCGATCTCCTCTCCGGCCGACCGCTTCGCCTGCCACAGGTCCCAGTTCATCTGACCGTTCAGCCAGTATTCGGGCGTTGTGCGGAAGAGCGCAGCGAGCCGAAGTGCCGTGTCCGGCGTTACGCCGCGCTTGCCGTTGATGATCTCGTTCACGCGCGGGTACGAGACGCCGATGCGCTCGGACAGCTCGACCTGCGTCATCTCGAGCGGCTTCAGGAACTCCTCGAGAAGCATCTCGCCGGGGTGCGTGGGCGGGCGATGGGAGGGGAGTCGTGCCATGTCAGTGATAGTCCGTGATGTCGACCTGTGCGGGTCCAAAGTTCGTCCACACGAAGCAAATGCGATAGCGTGCGTTGATGCGGATACTGTGCTGGCCGCTTCGGTCTCCCTTCAGTTTCTCCAATCGATTTCCGGGCGGCCTTCGGAGGTCGTCGATGGCGCGCGCCTGGTTCAGGTGATCCAGCTTGCGACGAGCGACGTTCCAGAGTTCCGGTGAACACCTCTGGAGCGCGCGCTTCGTCCTTCGCCCGTCGAAGACGTCTTTAGTGCCCGCGTCAGCAAACGACAGGATCAAGCGTATAACGGATAATATGATACGTGACAGGTTGGTCGCGGTTTCCGTATCAACCGAACCGCTTGGATGGTAGCTCTCCGGTGAGGTTAGAACTGAGTGAACAGTTGCCGATGAAGGTGCCTGCGGTCAGTGCTGGCCCGGGACAAGAACACCGGGAAGGGAGTTGGGCGCGGTGCGGCTACGGAGCAAGCAGGGGTAGGCACCGAACAAACGATGTAGGGTACTTTCGAGTTTTCGCTCGGTCCGACGCGCTCCAGATCTATAGTCCTGACCTATGGACGCCGGAAGCCGTTGATCCTACGCCGACCGAAACTTCTGATATCTGAGGTCGAGCAGGTCCCTGTCGGGCCGGTCTGCACGTCGTTTCGGTAGCATCAATTGCTGCCCGTGCATCTCCTTCAGTCCGTGCTCCAGCATGGGTCCGTCGATCTCGTGCAGGATATCCTCCCGGATTTCCACGGTGTATTCCGGCGTGATGCCGAGAACGAACCGGTCGAACGCCGCATGGTGAAGCTTGCACAGGGCGATGCCGTTTCTCACGACAGGCTCACCGTGTGGATCGGCATCCGGGACGATGTGCGCTGCGTCGAGCAGCTCGGTGTGGCGCAGGCGGCAGAGCGAGCACTGCTCGCGGTACGCTTTGATCACGCGCTCGCGGAATGTCCGTTGGTGCAGGCGGGCGCGAACTTCGCGCGTGACGTACACACGCCGCGCTTCCGAGGCGGAGTCGGCCGCGCTCTGGGTAGGGGCGACGAAGGCGGCGTTGTCTACGGCCACCGAGAACGTCAGCGATCCGGGCTCGTCGCCGACGATGTAGACGGGCCAGACGGCGAGGTATCTGCTCCTGGCGATGCCGTGCAGGTAGATGAGTGGCACGCCGTCCAGCAGCGCCTGCCGCAGTCCGACGTTATCCCGATGTTCCGGGTCGGTACCGCGGTACCGGTAGCGGAGCAGGCCGTCGTCGCCGAAGTGGTCGTCGTACGGACCTCCGGGTGCTGTCGTGATCGTCAGCGGCAGGTCGAGGCTGCGTGGCTTGAAGATCCCCTGCGGGGAGACCAGCGGGATACGCTTATCCTCGAACTCGAATCCACGCCGGAGCAGCTCGCGCGGTAGAACATCACCGCGGATATCAACCTGTCTTCGTAGCCACTCAAAAGCGGCCATGCGGACGGCGTGATCGTGGCTGGGTATCGTCACAAGTCGTTCGAAGTTCGTGCTACGACGTTGGTTGATTTACAGCTAATATCATGCACTCCCCTGAGGCACACCTAGCAATTACCCCTCTCCCTCCACCACCACGTTCCCCGGACCCACGAGCCGCGTCAGCCCGCGCATCAGGTCTGGCGTCGGCTCCACGACGAACTTCCTCGCATGCACGCGCTGTGGCTGAGCGAGGTCGCCGGAGGCGATGTCGAAATACAATTTGCACGACCCGCGATTCGCGTCGCACAACTCCCGCAGCTGGTTGATCGCCTCGACAGCCAGCGACTCGGCATCCACGCGCACGACAATCGATTTGACCATCTGCTCGCGCACCTTCCACATCGGCAGCACATCCTGAACGATGATCTTGAGCCCGCCGCCCCGCACCTCGGGCCGCCCCTTCGCAATCACGATCTCATCGACCTGCAGGTAGTTCTGTATGCGGTCCAGCACCGTCGCGAAACACACCAGCTCACCCTGGCCTCCGAAGTCCTCGAGCGTCGCGAACGCAATGGGCTTGCCGGCTTTGGTCGT
>JABDKH010000239.1 GCA_013002345.1 Rhodothermales bacterium | reverse complement strand
GATTTTGCGTGTTCATTTCCATTACAGATCTATAGGTGTTCCGAGCACGCGATGCATGGTGGCAACGGCTTCGTGAAGGCGTTCGCGTACCGAGATTTCGTCGAGTTGAAGTTCGAACAGCATCCGTTCGGCATCGAGAAGATCAATGAACGCGGCCCTGCCGGTGGTGTACGCGGCAAGCGCTGCATCGCGCGTGATCTCGGCCTGTGGTACCAGGCCGCCGGAAAGGAGCTGCAGGTTCTGCTGCTCTAGCCGGATGCGGTGTCGCAGCTCCGTTGAGCGGAGTTGGACGTCGGTCTCGAGCACCCGTTGTTGCTCGTCGATGCGTTGCCGCTCAATCTCGCGTTGCTGGCGACGGGCGTGCAGGCTGGCGCGCCATATCGGGAGACGGATGCCGGCTCCAATCGCAAATGCGTTAGCACCGTCCGGCGACTGGGGAGGGCTCTCCTTCGCCACATCGATGTAGGCAATCTGCAGTGTCAGGTCGGGGAAGTATTCTTTGCGGGCAAGGCCGATGGATTTGTCCGCGCTGGCACGGGCCGCGTCAAGAAAGCTGAACTCGGGCCGCTGATTGACTGCCAGTCCGTACGCATCGTTGACGGCAAGTCGTTCGAGTGAAGCGGGCCGTTCGACGAGCAGCGTGTCAGCCAGCAGGTCGGGGCGATTCATCAGGCGTCCCAGCGTCCTGACGGCAGCGTGCCATTCTGCCCGGAATCTAAGCTCCCGCTTCCCGAGTGCGTGCTTTTCCAGCTGGGCGCGAAGAAGCGCCTGCTGCGGACCGCGGCCTACTTCGTACTGGGCTGCAGCGGCTTCCTCGAAGCGACGTACCTCCTCCCTGAAATCGCTCAGTGCCTGCAGCCCGTTCTGTATCGCAAAGAGGCGGGCGTAGGCCATCCTGACATGCAGGACGAGATCTTGCGCGACGGCCTCCGACTGATAGTGCGCACCCTGCGCGTTCAGGTCTGCGATTTCCTTCTTCAGCCTCCGTTTGCCCGGAAACGGAAACGTCTGCTCCAGCCGCCACTGTGATCGCTGGGTGCCGCGGGCGGTGTGTATTGGGCGAGGTGACACCGTGACCCCAAACATGGGGTCGCTCAGTGCGCCTGCCTGCGGGCCGATCTGCTCAAGCGCCTCCGCATCGAGGATCGCAATGGCCAGGTCGGGGCTCTCTGCCAGCGCCGTTCGTATGGTTGTCTCCAGAGGGAGGACGGCCGTAGCCGCACTCTGTGAGTGAGCCGGGGGGGCGATCGGGGCCATGAAGGCCACGCAGATCGCCACGAATAGCGACAGATGTCGCACGTGGACGGGGTTCATAAGCTACGTTGATCGTTTTTCGCGTCTGGGATTTGCAGTATCGAAGGGTGTCGGACCCTGCGACGGCGAATCGATCAACGAAGCAACGTAGAATTCAGCAGAAAGAGCGGGACGGGATGCGGGGCCGCTATACCCGGCGCAGACACTGCGCAGACGGCCGATCGCGGGCCAGGCGGCGCGTGCGCGTGCTGTACAAGAGCCGTTTGCCCCGTCAGCACATTCTGGGTCAACACAACGGCGGCCGACCCTGTACGATCAACGTCCGCCGAAGTGAGCTGGCAGCAGCCGGTATGGCCGGCTGTCACGAAAGCAGGTGGCGACGGGGATTCCGGGGCGGCGTCCTTGCAGCCGTGGTCCGTGCTTTCCCCGTGCGAGTGCTCTGCCTTGTGGCACATACAGTTGCGAGCCATTGCAGCGTCTTCTGTGCTGGCATGGCACGAGTGCCCCGCGAGCGGAATGGCACTCATCAATCCCATCGTCAGGACGACGATGCGTGCAACACTCCGATATAGACTACGCCTGGTCTGCATACTGTAGATTCTCCACGCCTCAAAACATCGACCAGGCCCCGGGGTTCCATTAATGGCACTCCTGGCCCGCACCCGCAGGGACCGGCTTTTCACCGAAACGCTTCGCGCGCAACCACGTTGGAGTGTCCTCGATGCAACTGTTCGCTCAGCGGACGATCACTCCAGCACCCGCCCCAGGCGGTCAATTATGGATTGCCAGAGAGCCTATCAAGACGACGAAGGTTGGTGGACGAACTTCCAGAAACTCCTCGACGACCAGAACAACTGGCCGACGGAATACCTGTTCAAGTTCATCGTCCCCCGCGCTGGTCTTGAGGCCATTCAACAGGTTTTCGGCGATCATCCCGTTACGGTGCGCGCCTCGTCACGCGGCAACTACGTGAGTGTGACCGCGAAGATGATGATGAACTCGAGCGACGAGGTGGTCGACGTGTATTCGGCGGCCGCAGAGGTCGAGGGGGTCGTCTCGCTGTAGCTCTAGCTCAGCAAGACGTCACGAAGGGGCGATCGGCTGGCCTCAGATTCGCTTGTATACCGCAGCGTCGAGGTGGGTCACTTTTCCGCCGGATTCCAGCGGTGTGTCGGTCACACTGAATTCGACCTTCATCTGCTGGTTGTGTGCCTGGACCAGCAACTGATTCAGCTCTTCGACGCGATGTCGTATCTCCTTTGAGAGCAGGAAATCCTGATCCCTCAGCAGGTAGTCGACAACCGCGTCAATGTTCTGTTCTTTCTGACTCGAATCCATGTGCTATGCGGCATTGGAGAAGCCTGATGTGCCCACCGTCGATGACTTCTCGTGAACTGTCGGCCAGCTCCCGGCGAACCGGATACTGCGGCCGAATCGTTAATTATCAAAAGTCAGGCCACAGATTCAATAACGGTGTAGAATGCCATTTTCGATGTATTTCGTTAAGAAATCGCCCTTCTGGCCGAAAATTCAGGCAGACTCCCGACCGAATCTGAGTCTCAACTTGGACACGTCCCGCGCCCACCATGAGCCGTCGAGCGTACTACGTCTACGTCATCGCCCTTGCTCCGGAAGTGCTGAATAACGCGAAATTCAGACGTCGAAATCCCCGCTCTTCCAGCCGTTCGGAATGCCTCTATGTGGGTTCTTCCGTGCACCCGCCTGACATGCGCTTCGAACAACATCTGAACGGCTACAAATCAAACCGGTTCGTTGAGCGGCACGGCATCGAACTCCGGCCCAAGCTGTACGATCGCTACAACCCTATCGATAGCCGGGTGGAGGCGGAGAAACTGGAGCGGTATCTCGCAGAGCGGTTGCAGACGCAGGGGTACGCCGTCTGGACCGGGTAGGCAATCTGCTGCCGACTAAAGAGTCAGGATCAGGTCCGTAGCCGTTGCAACGTCAGATGTCACGTGATCGGCCTCGGTCGTTTCCGTCTCCACTTCGCCGTATCCCGTCTGCACAAGGATTGTGGTCATCCCGAGCATTTCCCCGGGCTTCATGTCGATGTTCTTGTCTCCGACCACCACGCAGTTTTTCGCCTGGAGACCCCATTCCCCGAGGCCCTGTTCGAACATGCCCGTTGCAGGTTTCCGGCGGTGACTGTCCCGCCGGTATTCGGCAACCGTTCCGTCGGGATGATGGGGGCAATAGTAGAACGCGTCTATGTGGGCTCCCTCTTTCGCAAGCTCCCGGCGCATATGGTCGTGAAGTGCGCCAACGTCTTGCTCCGAATAGTACCCACGCGCAACACCTGCCTGATTCGTCACCACCAGGACGAGGATGCCGGCTTCATTGAGTCGCCGAATCGCCTGCGGGGCCGACGGTATCCATTCGAAGTCCTCGATCCGGTGCAGGTACTCGACTTCCTTGTTCAGGGTACCATCGCGGTCGAGGAAAGCGGCCTTAAACCGTGACATAGGCTCGTCCCGTCTTATCGAGTGCGTTGATCGCCGAAGATTTCTTGTTCAACGAGAGACCAGATGATGTGGGCGCAGACTTCATGGCCCTCCTGTACGCGAGCGACGTCAGTCGATGGAATGGTTACAACGAAATCGCAGCGCCCGGCCATCGGGTTGTCGCCGGAGCCTGTAAAACCGATGGTCGTCAGTCCGGATTTGGCGGCCACATCGATCGCTCGGAGTACGTTCTCGGACGTGCCGCTCGTTGAAATCGCGACCGCCACGTCTCCGTCGGTGGCAAGTCCGCTCAAGGGGCGGGCGAACACGTCGGCGAAGCCGTAGTCGTTTCCGATGGCTGTAAGCTGCGACGAGTTTGTGGTCAGTGCGATAGCCGGCAGGCTGGGGCGGTCGATGTAGTATCTCCCGGACAACTCTGCGGCCCAGTGCTGCGCGTCCGCGGCACTGCCGCCGTTGCCGAAGAAGAAGACGCGTCCTCCGTTTTGAAGCGACCCTGCAATGCTTGTCGCTATGGCCGCGAGGTTCTCGACATCCGCCCTGATCGCATCATGGACGGCAGCGGCGTCGTCGAGCTGACGCTTGATCCACGAGATGGCGTCATCGCCTGCGGAATAGCCACGGACTGTGTCGGTCATAGAATCCACTGCTGCATTCCCGAATCACTGAAACCGAAATGTACGACTTCGGCACCCTGCGATGTCAACGCTTCCATCACCTGGTGTCTGCGGTCGAACTCCGCGAAGAAGTACATGAAGCCGCCACCGCCGGCACCCGATATCTTTCCGCCCAGAGCCCCCGCCGATCGTGCCGCGGCATAGAGATTGTCGATAAACGGGCTTGAGATCTGCTGCGACAGCCTCTTCTTTATCTCCCACGCCTCATGCAGGAGCCGACCAAAGTCAGAGAGTTGGCCAAGCAGCAACAACCGCTTCATTTCTTCCGCCAGGGCCTTCGTCTCGGTGACCGCATCAACCGCATCGCTCGATTTGTCCGCGTAATTCTTTACCTGGTCCGCAATGATGTCGGACGACAGGCGACTCTTCCCTGTATACGCGAGCACGAGTGAGTACTCGAGTTCGCTGATCCACTCCGGAGGTATTCGAAGCGGATTAACCAGTGTCTCGCTCCTCTTGAATTCCATGAAGTTGATGCCGCCGAATGCCGCCGCGTACTGATCCTGGCGGCCTCCCTGAATTCCAAGATCGGATCGTTCGATTTCATACGCGAGTTTCGCGGTCTCGTATCGGGTCAGGCCCAGCCTGAGCCATCGATCGAACGCAGCCAACAGAGCGATGACCATCGTGGACGAGGCTCCAAGGCCGGACCCCGGCGGACAGTCTGCATGAGTAAACAACTCGAAACCGTGACGCAGGTCGCCCACTTTGAGCCGATTTATGACGCCCTTGGCAAGGTCCATCTGGTAGTCGTACGGAGGGACGTCGTCGCCGATGTTATACGAGACGGAGTCGCCGTAGTCGAGCGATCTAAGTGTGATGACGTCGGAATCGTTCGGGGCGATGGTGACGTACGCGTAGCGATTGATCGTCGCGTTCAGCACGCACCCGCCCCGCTCATCGACGTACGGAGGCACGTCCGAGCCGCCGCCTGCAAAGCTGATTCTCAGTGGCGCACGAGCGCGAATAATTCGTTTCACGGATCCGGCGAGTAATGTGATGAACAGAAATCGAAGCGTCGGAAAGATCTGCTACCCGAGAAGATCCTGAGCCCGAGTATAATCGTCAGGCGTCCCGATATCCAGAAACTGTGCCTGCCGAAACGGACATGCGAACAGACCGCGGCCTACCCATGCTGGCAAGACGTCCCGTTCGAGCGACACTGAGCGTTTCTCCGGCACTAATTCCAGAATCGGGCGCTCAATGACATAGGCACCGGCATTTATCCACGATGGTCCGGATCCTGAGGCTTTCTCCTCAAAGGTGGTGAGTTCACCAGTGCTGCTGTCAAACTCTACCGTGCCATATCGATCCGCAGCTGGGACCTCGACGACGGCCAGTGTACCCGCAGCGCGGCTCTCCCGATGGAAGCGGATAAGATGCTCGAGGTCACCAGAAAAGAAGGTATCGCCGTTCAATGCGACGAACGGAAACGTCAGCTTCGCTTCGTCACTCACGAATCGGAGCGCGCCGCCGGTGCCAAGCGGCTGGTCTTCCCGAATGCAGCGAATCTGCATCCCGTCATCAGTTCTATCATCAACAAACTGCTCTAGCATCTCTGATTTGTAGCCGGTGCTCAGTAGAATCTCTTGCGCACCGTGGTCGCGGAGTCGATCCAACAGGTGAGCGAGAAACGGGCGGCCGCTGATTTCTGCCAGAACCTTCGGAACGTCACGCACGACAGACTTGAGTCGCGTTCCCAGCCCGCCGCACAGGATAACGATCGGAATATCAATCACGAGTGAGTCTCCAAAGTCGCGTCAGCCAGGGCATCGATAATGGTTTGCGCGGAAGCCTCCCACGAGTGCTGCTGTGCGCGATCTCGAAGACTCGCCCGCTGGTCACTGCTGATCCCTTCGCGAAGCACCGACTGAATCCGCTGCACCCACTCCTCGGGCTCGTCCGACATCAGGCTGGGATATACGCATGCGTCTGCCTGCGCCGCCACCATTCGGGTCGCGAGAAAGGGCACACCGTGCGCCATCGACTTCAGGAGTTTCAGTTTGGCGCCGGTGGCGTAGCTGAACGGGAGAAGCGAGAACGTTGCGGACTCGATGAGCTCTTCCAGTTCGGCGTCCGGAAGATTCGAATGCAGCTGCCATCCGTGAGAATTGCAGAGTGCCATGACCTCGGTAGATGGTGAACTGCCCGCCACGTGGACTTCGAGGTCAGGCCCGAATGTCTTGAGCAGGAGAGGGTGGAAGCGTTCCCCGAAATGTGCGAGAGCGTCCCGATTCATGCGAACACCGAGCGACCCGACGAAGATCATTTTGACCGGTCGGCGCTCCGGCTCGACTGGCGGATTGAGGTCGGGTGGCAGATCGACCCCGATCGGTATCTGTGCGCATCGATGGCCGGGATACAGGCTATCGTAGCCTGCCCGGTCTTCTTCCGTCACATGCAGCAACAGGTATTCGTCGGCATGCGAACGGAAGAAGTCGTGCAGCCAGGCCTCCGAGTTTCGTGCTACGTGTCGGCCGAGTGGACCTGGCGTACTGACGGCGAGATCCCGGAACCACTTGAACTCGTCGTTGTGAGTCCAGACCAGACGAGTGGCCGGAATCTGCTCGCTGCGGATTTGAGTCGTGGCGCGCGTCGTCGTCATGTAGCTGTACAGGATCGTCCCGTATGTGTTCGATCCGATGAGTTCGGCTGCGCGACGTGAGAAAGCGGGTGTGACGAACTTCTCCAGATAGAAATGACTTCTGCGCAGGAGCGCCCGAAGTCCGGCGCTACTCTTGCTGCGCATCTCATTGGCAAACGGCAGGCGTCCGTGTTCTTCTCCGTTCCGGAACGAAACGACGACATCTTCCGCGATCAAATCCACATGCGCTACGTGACGCGACAGGCATTTCGCAATGCGATCCAGCGATATGTCCGAGCCATTGCGCGCCGGATACTGAAGATGCGGTGCGAGGACGATGCAGGGGGCCGTCGGATCGAAGGTTGGTGTTGCCACCCGTGTGAAGGTCAGTTAGTGATTCGAAGAGATACCGGAATATAGCCGACCCGTGAGCCGGGAAGTCTGAATGATTCGTGAGGTCATGGTTGACGACGAGGTTTCTTACACCGTGTCGTCCACGAGACCCGGCATCGAGTCGTCGTCAGAAGGCCGGATCGGACGTAGCGGCCTGGCAAAAACGACTCAAGGCTACCAGAATATCGTATACAGCGCGGCGGTGATCCCCACGATACCGAACGCGAGTCCGGCGAACAGCGGATCGCTCACGAGCATGTCGCGGCTGAGTACGATCCCGCGGTCGTGATCCTTGCCCTTGCCCTCGATCAACGAGATGACGACAATGAGCGCCACGGAAATCAGAAAAGCGACTCCCATGCGGTCGATGAATGGCAGGCCCGGAAGCGCGACTTTCATGAGCCACGAGATCGGAATGCTCAGGATGGCCGAGACGAGTGCGGCGTTTGGCGTCGACTTCTTCCAGAAGAGTCCCATGATGAAGATGGCCAGCACGCCCGGGCTCACCATTCCGGTGTACTCCTGGATGTACTGGAACACCTGATCGAGTGAGGCGAGCTGTGGTGCCAGCAACGCGGCGATGACCATGGCGACGAGGGCGACGATGCGCCCGACCTTTACGAGTTCGCCCTCGGAGCTGCCCTTCTTGAAGTAATTCCGGTACAGGTCCATCGTGAAGATGGTCGACGTGCTGTTCATCATCGAAGCGAGCGA
>JABDKH010000238.1 GCA_013002345.1 Rhodothermales bacterium | reverse complement strand
TGCCCTTCGTCGACGAAGTTGGAGGAAAGGGGATCGAGGGGATTGCCGCGTTCGCCGTCCTCCAGGCACGCCGACATGATCAGCGTCAAGGCGAGGATACTGGTGCCGATCTGAGCCTTGGCCATCGTCCGCTGGTTGGCAGTGAGGATCGTGTTATAGTCGAGTCTCGATGGTTAGTTCGATGCCGACGGGGGTAGCCGGAGGTCAATTATCCATGCCTCCGGAATGTAGGTATCGATGACGTTCCGCGTCAGGTTTAGCCAGCGCGCGGTCCGATCGAGGACGGCCGAGTCAGAGCTGGCCGCGACCAACTCCGATGATTTCAGTATACGGTCCGGGTTTGTGACGAGTTCGACGCTCCAGGATGCCCCGCGCCGCGTTGCTTCTGTCCGAATGATCTCCGCAAGCCGTCCGCTGTTGGACACCGGCCGATCAATCAACCATTCCGTTGATTCCGGAGCCGTCGTTTCCAACTCGTTTCCTATCAAACGAACGGCAAGGGTGGTCTCGTCGACTTTCCGGTACGACCCGTGCACACTGGCGAGGTCGCGGATCGTGTCGTCCTGACAGAGGAGGAGGACGCCGCCGGCGATTGCTGCTTCGACCGACACGATCACGTTGAGGCCGTCGACTTGAAGTGCCTGGCCACGGGTCTCGCTCGGCGACAGGAGACGCGATGTGCGATCATCTCGCGACTGTTTCGAACAGGACGCGCGTCGGATCGCGATCCGCTGCCTTTCATGCAGCTGGTATCGATCACCGACAAGCTTGAGAGACGATCGGATCGTGTATCCGCGAGTCAACAACCACGAAAGATGACTCCCGGCCTCACGAAGGATGGGTACGACCTCATCGGAGAACAGGCCGCGATCATCGGGGTGCGGTCCTCTGTGTTTGCGGCGGTCCGGGCTCATCTCGCCGTCCTTTCATGCTTCAACACCCAAGATATATGGTCGAAACTCATATTGGAATTGTTCGTCTCCATAGAGAAAGGGCTTGTGCAAGAGTATCGGCAGGGCGTTTATTGGCCCTCCCGCCAGGGCACATGGACTACATGGAATCGTGAAGCATACCGGATACGATCTCGCTGCAATCACCTCTTCGGCCACCCGGGCCGAGGGTGTCAACCGCCTGGACATGCGGCCGGGAGACGTATTGATTGTCAAGACACGAAACTCCGTCTATGCCGTACGGGCACTCGGTGAGAGTTCCTACTCGGTATCGGGCGGATGGTTTGACCGCAAGTTCGGCGGCCCTTTTCAGACGACGATTGCCGGCTGCACGTGGGGCGGAACGGTATTGAAACGTGACCTCGTGGCAGCGTGTGGAATGCACCTCGAGTTCGGTAACCGCGTCGTGACTTCGACTATTCAGAAAGTCTGCCACTTCCCGGGTCGCAACCTCAACTGAGCCGCCGGCCGGCTACTTTGTCCCGCTTGCGGTCGCTGCGTCGATGGCAGACTGTGTCGCCTGGATCTCGTTCTGCTTCTGTTGACCCGAACTCAGATCCGCTCGTGTGTACGGCGACGTCACCGGATTCGGAACGTGCTCGCGCGGACCCAGCTCAGAGAGATCTTTCCAGGCGCCGGTAGACGTGCGGGCCTGAACGTCGCCCGATATTCGGTCGACTCTCGTTGCGAGGTGTGTTTGTTCTGCGTGAGGTCCTTCGCCGGCGTTGTACTCCTGGTAGCGCGTCGGCCACACGAAGTACGCGAATGCGCCGGCAAGAACGAGAAGGACAAAAAGCTTCTTCATGGCAGGGTCGTGGTCGTGGAGGAATCTCTCCTTGTATCGACCGACACCCCGACTCACATTAAGGGCAGTCCTGACAGGCCATGGCAGGTTTACGACGCGTCGTTAAGAATCCAGTCGGCGATCACCTGCATCGCCTTCGGTGAAAAGGTTTCCTCGATGGCGGCATACTCGGACGGCGCACCGGTCTCGGACGTCTGGAAGAGGTGGTTGAGCCCCTCCATCTCAACAATGCGAAAGTTCGTGTTGCCGCCTTTCGTCAGTGCGCGTTCTATCTCCGGAAGATTTTGATACGGCGGCACCTGAAGGTCCTTTTCTCCGTTGATCACAAGCGTCGGGCACGTGACCTTCTCAAGCGTCGGTCGGGGGTCATAGGACAGGAAGAAGCGCATCCACGGAGACGCAACCTGTTGTACCTGCGGTTCGATCATCGCTTCGGAAAGTCCTGACGCCGTCCGCTCCTGCTCATCCATCCCTTCCACCGTTTGGACCAGGAATGCGCGGAGCTTTTCCCGAACCTCATCGAGTGGCGCATCAGACATTGCTATTTCGAACATGGCTTCTTGAGTGGCCCGGTTGCTCGCGATTCTCTCTTCGTCGGCTCCGCCGGCGCGCAGGATCACGGCTCCCTGCTCGTACAGAATCTCCTCACCGGTCACACCGGGCCCCGCCATCAGCACGATGTATCCAAGATCGTCGCGATCAGCGGCGACGACAGGTGCAATGAGCCCTCCCTCGCTGTGACCGACAAGCCCGATGCGCTCTGAATCTATTTCCGACCGTCCCTTGAGGAAATCGACGGCGGCGGAGGCATCCTCCGCGAAATCGACGGACGTCGCTGTCGCAAAGTCTCCGGTAGATTCAGCTATTCCGCGATCGTCGTAGCGTAAGACAGCAATGCCCTTGCGGGTCATGTAGTCGGCCAGGACGTGGAAGGGTCGATGTCCGAGCAGGGCCTCGTCTCGATTCTGCGGTCCGGATCCGCTGATCAGAATCGCTGCAGGGAAGGGTCCGTCTCCCTCTGGAATCGTCAGGGTACCGGCCAGCCGGATGTCTGCATGTGTATTGTCAAACCCAACCTCCTCTTCGATATAGGGATAAGGAGGTCTCGGCTGCTGCGGCCGATCGGGCAACCTGATACTTTCGTCGTCGGCTGGCTCGAGCCTGAGGGGCAGTGTGCCCCCGCCCTGGCTCCAGGTGCCTTCAATGGCGGATCGGTCGGTTTCAATCGTGCCCTCATAGGTGCCGGCGACGGCAGGGAGCTGGATAGTGATCGACGATCCCGATCCGGAGATTTCGCCGAGGGGAATGCCGGTCGCACCCTGGTCCGGGCTGTCGAGAGTTCCCGTCAATACCCCGTCGTCACCCTCCTCGATGTGAAACACTATGCGCAGTTGTGTGCCACCCGCGTTCAGGCGACCCATCCACGTTCCCGTGACGTCTATGTCGGGCCTGGATGGCGGAGTCTGGTCCTCCGCGGCCTCGACCCTCATTTCCAGATTGAGAGGAAAGGACTGGCCGCCCTGTGACCAGGTCCCTTCCAGCTGACTCTCTGTCAGAGTGGCCCGGTACTCGCCGGCCAGGCTTGGTACAGTCGCGACCACTTCGCCCTCGGCTACGGTTACGGACCCCAGCGGAATCCCGGTGGCGCCCTGATCCGGACTGTCCATCGTTCCGCCGTATGACCCGTCATCGGAAGTCGCGAAGTGGAAGACGAGCGTCACTGAGGCTCCGGGCACTGTCAGGGTGCCCTCCCATGTGCCGGCAACACCGTCACCTGAATCCTGGGCGTACAGGGGTATGAACATGAAGAGAGCAAGCAGCGTAAGAGCGGCCTGTTTGAACATCTGTGTCATGAGATTGTCGTGCCTTCTTTTGGAGGTTTCGCGTTGGACATTCCAGGTTCAACGAGGACTTTCGAAAGTACGTCCCGGCGTACGCGATTTCACGCTCGATGGATGCACCCTTCGTGTTGATTTTGCGAAGGTTACGCCCTATAAAGGGGTTCTGCGCCGACTTAACTGCCTGTCCAGCAAGGCAAATCTCTGCCCGCAAGGGCTGAAGGGGGAGAATTCGATATGACTCCGGGGACAACTATTTCCCATTATCGCGTCGTAGGCCAGCTCGGCCGCGGCGGAATGGGCATCGTTTACAAGGCCGAGGACACGAAGCTCGACCGGACGGTCGCGCTCAAGCTGCTTCCTCCCCATGCTCTTATTTCGGAGGATGATCGGGCGCGGTTCTACCGTGAGGCCCGGGCGGCTGCAGCGCTCAATCATCCGAACATTGCGCACGTTTATGAAATAGACGAAGCGGAGGCCGACGGGGAGTCCCGCCCGTTCATCGCGATGGAGTACATCGACGGGGAGTCGCTCGCGGACCTTGTCGCCAAGGGACCGCTCCCGCTGAAGGACGCCATCTCGTATGCCTCGCAGATCGCCGAAGGACTCAAGGTGGCGCACGAAGCGCACGTGGTGCACCGCGACATCAAGAGCGGCAACATCATGCTCACCAAGAAGGGAGTCGCGAAGATACTC
>JABDKH010000237.1 GCA_013002345.1 Rhodothermales bacterium | reverse complement strand
GTCCGGTGGGTGCAGATGACCCCCGAGAAAATGTTCGGCAGGGCGTCTACCCCACCTCCTGGCCGTCGACGGCTTCGTACAGCACCACCTGCCACAGAAAGCTGTTCCGATGAAACACGCTCTTGAAACCAGCCCGGGTGATCATTGCATCAACGTGCTCGCTCGGGTGCAGATATACACGGAAGTGTGCGCGCCGCAAACGTTGAACCAGGTTGATTGAGTGAAAACCCAGCGCCGTCCACCACGACTCTCGCGGATAGACCAGCCCGTACAGCCGCGTTGCCTTCGCGACCGACCGTCCAACGAGGTCGTCGACATTGTCGAAGCAGCAGATGACGCGGTCCAGCGTCACCACATCCGCCGCATCGATCTCTTCGTGCACATCCGTAAACCCCGCAAACAAATACGTCGCTCGGCCTCGATAGCCCCGACGTTTTGCCTCAAGTTCCGACTGTTCGAGATATGCAGACGACGCATCAACACTCGTCACGGTACCGGCCCCTGATGCCGCGAGCTCATGCTGGATTTCTCCAACCCCACCGCCGATATCCAGAAGGCTTGGTTCCGCAAGCCTGCGATCGAGTATCGCCCGGATCAACCATGCCGTCGTCTTCTTGGGCCCACGCCGGACGTAACGCTTCAGCTGCCGACGGGCAATCGCCGGGTTGAATTCCTCTTCAACCCCGATGCACTGATTACATGACATGATTCTCGACGACCCGGATTACTCGTGAGTCTCTTTCGAGCCCGACTCGACCAGATCAATGAATTCGTTGATCAGGTCATTCGGCACCGTAACCGACAGGTGGTAGTGTTTGAACTTCCATCCGTCGGCCGTCTTCTGCAGCACCCCGGAGCCCGCACACACGCCCATCCACGTATCCAGTAGCTCTTCGAACCATGCCATCTGGCCGTCATCAGACAGGTAGATGTGCCGCGTCGTGGACGTGAAGTCCCACGCCGAGCCACGGTCGAAATATGGCTTCCCGAACTCGATGAATTCCGACTTGGTCCATCGTTCGCCGGCTTCGGTCCCGATGTAGACAGCGTCATCCGCCAGCAGTCCGAAGTACGTTTCTGCGTCCGCAGCACCGGCTGCTGCATGCCAGGTGTCGATGAGTGCTCCCAGATGCTCCGCCGTGGCATCGCGGGATGCATGGAGGGGCTGCGCTGCCGCCTGGAACACAAACGGGAGCATTACAAAGCATATCAGCAAGACGGAAAGACGTTGTTGAGGCATGGTTGTTCAAGCTTTCGGGGGTTGCACGGGTCTACCACAATATACCGGAATATCTAGCCCTTGATGCAGCCGAGAGGGATCAGCCTCGCCACCTTTTTGGAGATACCGGCCATCTGGCACGTTTCGACCACCTCCGCCACGTCCTTGTACGCCTCCGGTAGTTCTTCGTTGATGGTCCGGCGACTGGCGCCCCTGACAACGATGCCCCGCTCCTCGAGCTCCGCCTTGATATCACGATGCTGCGCGGTCTTCGCGGCTTTGCGACGGCTCATCTGGCGCCCGGCGCCGTGGCACGTGCTCCCGAACGTGTCTTGCATTGCCCGCTCCGTTCCGACAAGCACGTAGGAATACCTCCCCATGTCCCCCGGAACCAGCACGGGCTGCCCCACACCCCGGTATCGCGCAGGAACAGAAGCGCTGCCGGGACCGAATGCACGTGTCGCACCCTTGCGATGAACACACACGTCCCTTGCCTCACCATCGATGACGTGACTTTCGAACTTCGCGATGTTGTGAGCAACCTCATATACCGTGCGAAGACCAAGCTCTGCCTCACCGATCCCGAGCGCTTCGCAGAAAGCGCGCCGCGCATTGTGTGCGATGATCTGCCGGTTCGCAAAAGCAAAATTGACCGCACAGTTCATGGCTCCCAGATACCTCTGCCCTTCAGCCGATCGAATCGGCGCGCAGGCCAGCTGTCGATCCGGCAGTTTCATGCCGTACTTCCGCATGGCCCCGTCCATGACGGACAGGTTGTCCTCACATGTCTGATGTCCGAATCCCCGCGAACCCGTATGGATGATGAGTGTCACCTGATCGAGCTGGAGTCCGAGTGCCGCGGCCGCCCCGTCGTCAAATACTTCATCCACGTATCCAAACTCCAGGAAGTGATTGCCCGACCCGAGAGTGCCGAGCTGCGGCGCTCCTCGCTTCCATGCCCGGTGCGAGATGGCCGAAACATCCGCACCGTCGATCTGACCACTCTCCTCGATGAACGCCAGATCGTCCGCCGATCCATACCCTTTTCGAACGGCCCATCGCGCTCCATCCACTGCCGCCTCTTGAAGCTCCGGGACGGAGACCCGCAGCGCTCCAGCCGATCCAACACCAGTCGGCACCCACTTGAAGAGCTGATTCACGATCGGATGCAGAGCGTCAGCGACATCGCTTCGCTGCAGATTCGACGCCATCAGACGAACACCGCAATTGATGTCGTAGCCGACGCCTCCGGGCGAAATCACTCCACCATTCGCGTCAAATGCGGCGACGCCTCCGATTGGAAATCCGTACCCCCAGTGAATGTCGGGCATCGCCAGCGACGCCTTCACGATTCCCGGCAGATGCGCAACGTTCCTCGCCTGCTCGGCGGCCCTGTCTTTGAGAATGTCGCGCATCATCTTCCTGGTCGCATAGATGCGCGCCGGCACGATCATGTCACCCGACCTCGGGATCTCCCACAGGTACGGCTCTATCTGTCTGATTTGAACCTGCTTCATATCGGTACGGCCGTCAAATATCGAAGATCACTCGCGCCCTGCACCGTTCGCCGTCGCAGCCAACCTGAAGATCGTGATAGGTCACCGCTTTTATTTCGCCGAAGACACGCGGCCGGCCGTGCGAAATACCCTCGCCGATCGCCGTGCCGTGGAGGAACGAATCGGAGATCTGCTCCACCTGAAAGCTGGAGAAGACGAGGCCGTCTACCTGGTGCCGGTAGTTCAGCTCGGAAAGCCAGGCTACCATCAGCGCGTCGATGTCTTCTGCGTCGATCTCGATGGGAATGGAGATATCGGATTCCACATCATCCACGTCCGCGATCAGCCAGAACATGGCATACGCCGTCCGCTCGAACAGCTGCTCAATGTTCGACGCTTCAATCTCAACCCCAAGGTCCGCCGTATGATCGAACTCGCGCATCCACGACGGGTGCTGCCGCAATTCTTCGTTCATGGCCGGTATCTCCGTGCTCTTTGAGATACGATAGCATCTCCCGAACGATACGGAAAGCAGACATTTCGCATCTCATGCGCAGGCTCTGCCACTACGAAGCACGCGAGCGTGCTCCCGGCGAC
>JABDKH010000236.1 GCA_013002345.1 Rhodothermales bacterium | reverse complement strand
AATACAAATACGCTGATGCGGAGAACGGCGCTGTGGCTACCATGACCGCCATCATGGGACGTATGGCGACATACTCCGGCAACATCGTAAACTGGGACGCGGCTCTCAGCTCGAACCTCAACTTGATGCCTGAGCGTTTCGCATTCGATGCGGATCCCCCGGTTCTGCCTGACGAGAGCGGGAACTACCCGGTCCCGGTACCTGGCGTCACACCGGCTCTGTAGATATGAACACCGACGCCGATTCTTCGACATTCCTCCGGGGATCAAAGGGGTCAACGCGCGCTCGGTGCGGTCGCCATGCTGTGCTGGTGTTAGCGGCGATCGTGCTGACGGCGTTACCGGCGTCTTCCCAGGAGGTCACGAGGCACGAGTTCGCCGAAGTCGTCATGGGCAGCGAGTTCAGGATCGTTGTGCACTCTGCAGATTCGAGCGTGGTTCGCGTTGCCGCCAGGGCTGCGTTTGCGCGAGTGCGCGATCTGGACGAACGACTGAGCGACTGGCGATCCGATAGCGAACTGAGTAGCCTCTCCAATATCGCAGGTGTGGATTCGTGCGCGAGAGTAAGCCCGGACCTGCTATATGTCCTCACTCGGGGTCAAGAGTTCGCGATGGCGTCGGCGGGCTCGTTCGACATGACGATAGGTCCGTTGAGTCGCCTCTGGCGGTGGGGCCGTCGGCGCGGACAACTGGCTCCCGAGGCTCGTCTGCGACATGCCCGAGAGGCTGTCGGATATCGGAAGCTCGTCGTCGATTCAGCCCATCATTGTGTACGGCTGACGGCGCCGGAGATGAGTCTCGATCTGGGCGGCATAGCGAAAGGGTACGCTGCCGACGAGATGCTGCGCACACTCAAGTCCCATGGACTGAGAATGGCCCTGATAGACGCCGGCGGCGATATTGTGGTTGGCGACCCGCCACCCGGTAGCCATGGGTGGCTGGTGCGAGTTAGTGCCGCAGATGAGTCCGGCCGGGTTGTGCAGGAAGGCGTGCGACTGACCAATGCTGCCGTTGCCAGTTCCGGAGACGCGTATCGATATCTGGAGATCGACGGTATCCGGTACTCTCACATACTTGATCCGATGACAGGATATGGTATCACGGTTCGGAGGCTCGTGACGGTAGTGGCCCGGTCGGGCATCGAGGCTGACGCTATCGCCTCCGCAATCAGCGTGATGGGTTGCAACGGACTCCGGCTGGCTGAACTGACAACGAGCCGGGCATGGGTGATAGAAGTCGCCGGAGATGAGCACACGACACTGTGCGGCACGGAGCCCGATGAGTTCTCCGCGAAACGTCAGATCAATCTTCTCTCTCAGACAAACAGAAAATGAAACGAAGACACTTTGTACAGACCGGAGTTCTCGCGAGTGCTGCGCTCGTGACGGGCACAACTGCTGCGCCGACGGCGTCGGGGCTGTCGACGTCCAGCAAGCCGTTCAACCTGAGATATGCACCACATCTTGGCATGTTCAGAGCTCACGCCGGAAAGGATCCAATCGATCAGCTCAACTTCATGGCTGATCAGGGTTTCACAGCGTTCGAAGACAATGACATGAAAGGGAGGACGATCGACCTCCAGTCGAGGATGGCTGCGACGATGGCACGGCGTGGTATTCAGATGGGCGTCTTTGTGGCCCACAAGATCTACTGGCAGGAGCCCAACCTTGCGAGCGGCAAGACGGATTGGCGCGACGAGTTTCTGTCAGATATCAGAGACTCCGTAGTGGTCGCGAAGAGAGTGAACGCTACATGGATGACCGTGGTGCCGGGACACGTCGACCTGCGCCTTGACATGGGCTATCAGACGGCAAACGTGGTCGAGACGCTCAAGCGCGCGGCTACCATCCTGGAGCCGCACGGGCTCATCATGGTGCTCGAGCCGCTCAACTTCCGGAATCATCCGGGCCTCTTTCTCACCCGCATTCCGCAGGCGTTCGAGATCTGCCGGGCCGTCGGAAGTCCATCATGCAAGATCCTCGACGACCTGTATCATCAGCAGATCTCTGAAGGGAATCTTATTCCCAACATCGATGCGGCGTGGGACGAAATCGCATACTTCCAGATCGGTGACAATCCGGGTCGCAACGAGCCGACGACGGGTGAGATCAATTATCGCAACGTATTCCGGCACATACATCAGAAGGGATTTGAGGGCGTGCTCGGAATGGAACACGGCAATTCCGGCGACGGAGTGGAAGGGGAGAAGGCCGTTATCGCTGCCTACAGGGCATCGGACGATTTCGGGATGTGATCCCGGGATAAACGTTGCCCGCTACAGGGCCTCCGCAAGAAAGACGGCATTGATAAACATCCTGCCGGCTCCGAACCAGAATCCGCGGAAGTTCGGGTTCTCCGCGAACAGGATTACCTGCCCCTTTCCGTGTGATCGGGTCACTACCGACGCCGCCTGCGGGGTCAGCTCGGCGATCTCGTCCGGCACGTAGCCACTGAGCACCGGCTCCTCTGCATACTGTGCGACGACCACACTGCCGGGCCGCGGCTTCGACATGAAGCGGTGCCCCTGTCGAAAGACGGGCAAAGTCTTGCCGAGGCCGAAGGCCAACGGGTGCGTCTGATCGACTACCGTGTTCAAAATGGCTCCGCCGATGTAGTGCGCCCCGCGTGTCCTCGACCGTTCCGCATAAGGCACTCCGATCAGCAAAGAATCGAGATCGGCAGCCAGCGTGTCCGCGTCGATGAATCCGTTCGCGATCGCCCACAGGGACGCATCCGATGTCGCGATCAGATGTCCGCCGTTGGAGACCCACTTGTTGACCACGTCTGCCGGGAGATCCGGATACCGGCCACCGGCCACAACGAGTGTCGTGTAGCGAGTCAGATTCTCCGGCCCTGTCACCGAGCCGGCATCAAGCAGCGACACGGGTACCTCGAATCGTTCACTCAAAAGGTGCCAGACTTCTCCTGCACGGTAGGAACTAGTGCCCGCACCCGTGATAAGTGCGATACGCCGCTTCGTTAGCAGTTTGTTGCCCGGACTGCCGAGATCGGGCCCGTCGACGGTAAGTGCCGATGTCACGGAGTGGAACTGAAATTGCCCCGCTCCAGTGATGCGACCCAGCACGGAGCGTAACGTTTCGGAGGGCAGAGTGCCCCGCGTCACGATGATCGTACCTGCTTCGAACGAACGGTCACCTCGCGCGGTCGTTGCCCGGAAACCCTGCGTTGCTACCCGGGCGTCGGCTCCCGCTTCGAGCAGCTGCACCAGCGCCCGGGCGGAGTAGAAGTCGTTCCAATCCAGGCAGTACGCAACTGCATCCGACACCGTGATTTCGGCCGGCGCCGACCGACCGTCCTCGAGCGTCCAGCGGCCCGCCAGCATGTCGCCGGGGATGCGCGTCAGCTCCTTGACCGCCAGGTCGAAAGCAAGGGGAAGCGTCCACGCGGAGACGTCGTAAAAAATCGAATCGGGAAATTCGGTTCTCCGTTCGAACAGCGCATCGATGAGCCTTGACTGCGGCTGGCTTCGCGGGATGTAGAGTGAAGCATCGGGCGCGTACGTTGTGCCGTCAAACTCAACCGGTGTCCGCAGAGCAAAAACCTCGATCCTATGTTGGGTCATCAGATCGGCAAACGCTTCGATCCGTGAACGATCGCTACCTGCACCGACGAGAAATCCCTTCACCGCATCACCAGACGTTTCCCGTGCAGCGGCCGAGTAGAAATCGCGCTGGTATTCCAGCAATCGCACCCGATTCTGGACCGTCGCTTTGAGTGTCGAAAGGGAAGTGGCGAACTGATTTCTGACCGTGGTCGCGTAATGTAAGTCGCCCCCTCTGGTCTCGCGTGCGAGCCCGCGCGACGACGCTTGCTCGAACAGAATGCCAACAGCACCGCTGATGTCGGGATACGAAGACCATTTTCCGTAATAGAAATCGTCGAATGTCTCTTCCGAGTAGTACAGAGCCGGCATGAGATCCAGTGCCTGTGCGTGATACTTCGCGATCTCCGCCGTCAGCTCCTGATTGAGGCGTGACGTGTTCGGATTCGTGCGACTCGGGATGCCGGGCTGGAAGAAATATGTTCCCTCGCTTCCCATCTCGTGAAAGTCGGTGACGACCTGCGGCCGCCAGTGGTGGAAGACTGACAGGCGCCCCCTCGTTTCTGGATGCTGCGCAGGGAGATAGTCGCGGTTGAGATCGAAGAAGTAGTGATTCGTCCGTCCGCCGGGCCACGGTTCATTGTGTTCCCGATCCTGTGGGTCCGAGACCGCCGCCCGGCCTCGATTCCGATTCGCCCATGTCGTGAATCGCGAGCGCCCGTCGGGGTTGAGCATCGGGTCGATGATGACGACAAGGCGATCCAGAATGGCGTCGACGGACGGGCCCGTTCCGGCAGCGAGGTGGTACAGCAGAAGCAGTGCCGCCTCGGTCCCGCTCGCCTCATTTCCGTGTACGCTGTAACTCATGAGGACGATCGCCGGCATCTGTTCGACCAGCGAACGCGAAACGTTGTCCGGGCTGTCCGATAACGTGAGGTTGTCGGCCCTGATCCTTTCCAGGCGAGCATGATTTGATGGAGATGTGACGATCGCGTGTATCAGCGGACGGCCTTCGTAGCTGAGTGCATGACGACGGACCACCACGCGGTCGGAGATCTTCTCCGTGGCCTCGAAATAGTCGACCACCTGGTGCGGTTCGGTGTGTCGCGATCCCAATCGATGACCCAGAATTGCGTCGGGAATCGGAATGCCCGCATCGTAGCCGAGGAGGCCTTCGACGGGCGGAAAGCTGACGGCCAGGGGCAGCTCCTGCGCGCGGGCGATGGGAGGCAGAGCGAATGCCACAATAGCGAACCTGCCGATCAATCGAAATATGGAAAGAGCCATGAAGTGATCTCGTTGAAGCTGCGTTGTCTGACGGCGCTCGGAGTCGTCGCTGTCAGTCGGAAGTTCTGCCAAGTCTGACCGCGACCATCTCCTGGAATGTGCCATCGCGAAGACGCTTTCTAAGATGGTCCCCGGGGCACTCGGTCGGGGCAAGGTCGCTGTGGCCCTGAATACGGTCGATCGGGATATCGAACTGATCCACGGACCATGCCATCAGGTCGGCGATCGCGTTTACCTGCGCTTCCGTCGGCTCCTGGAGACTGTAGTTGCCGAGGACGCTGATCAGCAGATGCCCCGACGGATTGTACCTGGTGTTTGTCTCGCCCATGTAGCGCCAGGATCTGCCCTCGTAGATGTTTCCGTCGAGGTCGATGAGGAAATGGTAGGGCACGTCCCACCACCCGCGATCCGATTCACCCCAGGTTTGAAGATTGCTCAGCTTTTCGACGGGATCTTCGTCAGCCGTCAATGGCTCTGCGCTTCCGCTGTGGTGGAGCGTGACGTGCGTCGGAGTGTGTTTGACCCGAAGCCGGCTGGCTGGCCCACCCGCCTCCGCCGAGACCCGGATGTGCTCGGGCACGGTTGACGCGTCGGCAATCTCAAGTTCCGCAAGTCCACGGCCCAGCTCGTCCTCGGCAAGATGAAGGGCGAGTACGGCAATCCTGTAGCCGTCCCAGGTCCGTGCAGTTCCCTCTGCCATTGTGACGGCGGCACGACGATCTCCGCGGGCCAGATCGAGATCAAGGCTGTCTCTGTCGGCGTCCGATGTCGCTTCTCGCGCCGATATCACTGCTACAGTCAATTGCCCGAACTCAAGCGTGTCTCCCGGCGCCAGATTCCGTCTTGTAGCATCCGCATCGTAGCCGAGCGGAGGGTGTGCCTCCCAGGCGCTATGCGGAATGGTTGCCGGTTGGAGCAAAGGTCCGGTCGAGATCGCCTTGCGGCCACCTGCGCATCCGGTTACTACGATGATTGCGAGAGTCCAGAGAGTTCGTGCTTTCATTTTCATGCTCTTGCAGCACGGCTGATATCGAACGCGCTGCCGGTTGTGAATTGCTTCTTTTATCAATTGACGCCTCGTCTCACCAACTAACATACGGAACGCCGCTGCTCTGTGGCCTCCCTCTTTGAAGCCTGTGGTCTTGTGAAACCCTCGTCAGAATTGGATGACGTATTGTAGTAACTTCGGCTGACTGCGAGTACCGGGATGGGTCGATCTCGCCAACTTCAGTGTGCAGGGTTTTGACATCAAAAGCCGTTCGTCGTTCGGGTTCCATAATTGCAGGACTTGCCGCAGCCGCGTTTCTCGCGGGTTGCCAGGTGACGCCGCCACTGGAAGATTCGCTTCACGGCAGATTCTCGCCTCCATCGGGCCAGACGCTTCTGATCATTGGGCAGGATCTCGGATCGGTCGCAGATTACGCGGTCAATATTCCGGTTGTGCCGGGAGGGATCACCACGTACACCGATATCAGTGAGGATGATCACGGTGCACTGCTTTACGGTCTGGAAGAAACGGTGGACTACGGGGCCGGCAATGTGAGTGGCCGCGTTTCGGCAGAGTCGTTTCCGAACTCCGCGCTGGCCATCGGGCTTCACATTGTCGATCAGACGGGCACCAATCTTCTCCACATGATTGATGGCACGCACGACCCGGCGATCGATCAACTCGGCGACTTCATCGCGAGCATCGACCGACCTGTTTATCTCCGGATCGGTTACGAGTTCGACGGCCCCTGGAACCATCATGAGCCCGAAGCCTACGTCGAGGCGTTTCGATACATCGTTGATCGCCTGCGAGTCAACGGCATCAACAACTTCGCGTCCGTATGGCAGTCGGCAACAAGTGGTGCCGGGACATACAGAGATCTTCCGTTCGATACGTGGTATCCGGGCGATGAGTATGTGGACTGGATGGGCACTTCATACTTCGTGTTCGATCCAGTAGTCTATGATGCGTTTCTCGAATTCGCCCGGTCCCATTCCAAGCCGGTCATGATCGCAGAGGCCGCGCCACAGGGCTTTGATCTCGCTGACCTGACGTACAGTGGAGCATCAGATGGTCTGTCGTTCGAACCCCGGACATCAGGCGACGTGTGGAACGAATGGTATGCTCCGTTTTTCAGTTTCATACACGAGAATTCGGACGTGATCCGGGCCGTTGCGTACATCAACTGCGACTGGAACGAGCAGGATATGTGGCGTCCCGGAGGAACCAACGGCTACTGGGGCGACACCCGGGTACAGGTCAACGACGATATCAGGGCCCGCTGGCTGGCCGAAATCGGAGATCCGCTCTGGCTTCACGGATCGCTGGACTTGTTTCAGAATCTTGGCTACGACGACTGATTGGCGCTGCTACGCTGATCCTATTCGAACGAGTAGGAGAGGCCTATTCTCGTTCTGATCTGGTCCATCGTTTCCATCGTGTCCATGGTTGCTACAGGCGGCATGACGGGACTCTCCGTCAGGCCACGGTCGATGCATCGCATGGCTTCTTCGATCTGATACTCGAATCCATTGTGACGAACGGGACGCTGGACATCCGCAATGTGGTCACCCTGTGACAGTGTGGCTACGCCCGCTTCCCAGAAATTGGGGTGAATGCGGATGTGACCGTCGCTGCCATAAATCGTGAAGTCGTTGATCGTCTGACAGAGCATGGTCGTCGTGAATTGCGAGACGGTCTCCGCACCGAACTGAAGACTCACCGATGTCAGTTCGTCGACGCCCGTTTCGCCAAGTATTGCGCGCGCCACGACGGAATCGGGGCGCCTGCCGACGACCCACCGGGAGATCGCCGTATTGTACACGCCCATGTCGAGTATGGCGCCGCCGGCGAGGGCCGGGTTGAGCATACGACCGGTCAAGTTTCTCGGGACAACAAAACCGAATGTCGATGTCATGAGATGTACGTCGCCAATAGCGCCGTCGTCCAGCCATTCGCGAACCTGTCGATAAACAGGGAGGAACACGGTCCACATTCCTTCCATGAGGAACAGTCCGCGGTCGCGTGCCAGGCCGAAGAGCGATTCGGCATCCCGGGCGTTCACCGTGATAGGCTTCTCGCACAGAACGTGCTTGCCGGCCTCAAGGCACATACGAGTGTTCTCGTGGTGGAAGCGATGCGGGGTCGCGATATAGACGGCGTCGACCCGCTCGTCGTCCACGATCTGCTCGTACGACCCGTATGCCGTTGGAGGATTCCACTTCTGCGCGAATGCGTCAGCCCGATGTTGATCCCGACTGGCAACGGCTTGGAGGGAGGCACCATCTACGACCGTGATGGCATCCGCAAACCGGTGTGCGATGCCGCCGGGACCAACGATTCCCCAGTTGACAGTGAAGTTTGCCATTGTGTCGAGATCTATGTACCTGCCGACGCATCACGCTCTTGCGAGTCGCCGGGACGTGATGTGATTAGCCTGATGAGTCCTGCCGCGAGGTTGAATCGAGGCACGCGTTCGGCGTAGGATTCGTAGGCTCTTCCGAGATGTTGTCGGCAGAACCGTTCCTCGTGCACGGATTGAATATAGAAGAATACGGACGTCGCGAGGGCGAGTGCGACTATGAGCGGTGCGGGATTGAGCATCGCCAGGCCGACCGCGAGTAGACAGTAGCCGAGATATTGCGGATGCCGCACCAGCCGATACGGACCACTCGTGACCACCTCTCTTGTCCCGTAGAACGGATCGCCGTCACGAACATCTCCATGTCGTGCGAGGAAGAATAATGGCGAGACGACGAGGTAGATCGCGATCACAAGAAGAGCTACGCCGGCTGCGGTCGCGATCGGTAATGATGGAGCGTCGATAAGTGCGCTGGCCACCAGCAGGGCCACCATCAGGACGGAAGCGACCAGGTCCGGGATCATCGGTCGCTTGGCAGCGGACTCAGGTGCGCCGGGCGGCTCCTTCATCTGTCGTTCCGGGCCGCGCGGTCCGGTGTTCTTACCGTTCACGCGATCGAATGAAGTCGCGCTGCAGCCGATTGGCGAGCCGATCGGCTGAAAACTCGGCCAGCCCCTCGAGAGCAGCCGCAATCTCATCGACCGATAGTGAGGAGAGTATCAGCGCTGTGATGACATTGTTCGCCGCCGGCCCGGCACCGATAACGGCTCCGCGAACGGGATCTCGGGCGGTGATTTCGCTCTGCCAGATCCGCCGTCCTGTCTCTCCGTCAATCAGCATGAGCCGGGCATTGATCATGAATTCGGCTCCGGCCGTCCAGGAGTCAGCCACGATGCCGTAGTCGGACACGCGAAGATCCAGTACATAGTCGGACGTATAGGCGTCGTCAACGGCTCTTGATCTCAGCATGAGGGACGAGCGATCGAGAGTCTGGTCGGCGATGAGTGCCGAGACATCTACGATGGCGAGGGCGCTGTCCAATCGACGACGGAGTCGTCGTGATTCCGCCTCACGAATGGCCCGGCTTCCCGCACGAATAGCAGTGCGCAATGGTCTGTTCACATCAACAAAAAAAGCGTCGTCCGAGAATACATCGGGCCGCGGCGGAATGGCCTCGACGAGGGCCAGGGTCGATCCGTTGAAGTCGTATTCAGCAAGTTTGTTGGATGAACCGCAGGCGCTCATCGTAAGCGCAAAAACGAGGAACAAGATTGTGCGTGTCTTCATGACGAGTCATCTCCGTCGGGCTAGCGGCGTGTGGTATATCGGGCCGAACGAATTCCGGAACATAAGAACTTCCGTGTGGGGAAGACTTCGCGACGAGAGGCCGGTGCGCTTTTGGTTGCAGGTGAATGCCCGATAACCGGTTGTGCGCGAACGTCCGATCAATCTCCCACGGTATCCGGACGGCGTCATGGTACGGTGAAGCTCAGAGTTTGCGGAAGGAAGCCTGATCCAGGTCGTTGCTTCATGCAAGCCCACCGTCATCGCCGCACCGAAGCCCATCGTCATCGCCGCACCGCAGGCCATCGTCATCGCCGCACCGCAGC
>JABDKH010000235.1 GCA_013002345.1 Rhodothermales bacterium | reverse complement strand
ACTACGTCGAAGTTCTGAAATCCCCAGTAGTGATTACCGGTGCGACCGAAACCGGTCTGCACCTCGTCGGCAATACAGAGACCGCCATGTTCGCGCACGATTGCGTACGCCTCACCGAGGTAGTTCGGAGCTCCGTGGGTCGCACCACCCACACCCTGGATAGGCTCGGCGATGTAGCCGGCAATCTGTCCCGGCGTCGAGAACTTGATGAGCTCGCGAATGTCTTCCGCGCTCTTGTGGGCGATCTCTTGCGGCGACCCGTCGAACGGATTCCGGTACGGATCCGGACAAATGGCATGATGAATACGATATCCCTGTGGAATGACGTGCTTCCACGTGTGGTGCGACGTCAATCCCATGGACGTCGAAGACATACCGTGATAGCTATTGCGAACCGCAATGATATCGGTGTTCCCTGTGAAGACCCTCGCCATGTTGATGGCGAGTTCGTTCGCTTCGCTCCCGCTGCTCACGAAGTATGTGACGTCCAGCCCCGGCGGCATCTTCGACGCCAGATTCTTCGCGAAGAGCGGAAGATTCGGATGAAGATAGATTGTCGTTGCGTGCTGCAGTTTCTCCAATTGCCGTTGCGTGCGCTCGAGAATCTTCGGATGACAGTGACCACATGAAACGGTCACGATTCCGGCGAGCATGTCGAGATACCGGCGGCCCGACTCGTCGTAGAGATACTGCATGTATCCTTCGACGATCATCAGCGGCTCCTTGTAGTATGCGAAGACGGACGGGTGGCAGTAGTGCTTTCGTGTTGCGAGGACGTCTTCGAGCGACGGCCCGCTATAGGGTTGAGGCACGTGATCGGTGGGCGGCATCGAACGGATCATCTGCCCTGTCATTTCTACCATGGCGTTCACTGTTCTATTATTCCGTAGTTGATTCGGGTGCGGCTACCGCGCCGGGTCGCACCGGATAGAGCCTGGTCAGCGATATGTAGACCACTCCGGCAACGAGAAGCCCCCCGAACCACGCATAAGTATACAGGTCGGAGAACATCTGCGGTACTGAAATCGCACCCCCCGACGCCTGCGCCAGAAAGCCCGGGATGTTGGGGGCGATTCCAACCACGAGGGCCACCATCGCCCGCCAGTTATAACCGCGCCCACCGAACGAGTACACGCCGTTCTCGCGGTAAAGATCGTCGGAATCGAGCTGAAGGCGCCTGACAATGTAATAGTCCGTCAGCATGATGCCCGCAATGGCGCCCAGCAGGGCGCTGTATCCGATCAGCCATGTAAAGATGTAGTTGGCCAGGTCGGTGTAGAGCTTCCACGGGAAGATCAAGATGCCGACGACGCCCGTAATGAGGCCACCGCGCTTGAAGTTGATCACGCGCGGCCAGAGATTCGAGAAATCGTTAGCCGGCGAGACCACGTTGGCTGCGATGTTGGTGGACAGCGTGGCGACCGTAAGCGCAAAGAGTGCAAAGGCGACGACGATCTTGCTGGAGAACCTGCCCAGCAGGAGCACCGGGTCCCAGATTGCTTCCCCGAAGATGACCACGGTTGCGCTTGTCACGGCGATACCGACAAAGGAGTAGAGCGCCATCGTTGTCGGCAAGCCGATGGCCTGCCCCAGCATCTGATCGCGCTGCGTCCTTGCGTACCTCGTGAAGTCGGGGATGTTGAGCGAGAGCGTCGCCCAGAAGCCGACCATTGCCGTCAGATTGGGCCAGAAGGCGGACCAGAAATTGAAGTCTGACGCGAGTTGCCCACGGGCGGCGGAGACTGTTTCGGCCGACAGGACGACGTCGAATCCACCCGCGCTCGAAACACCCCACCAGAGAAGCCCGATACCGATCACAAGCAGGAACGGTGCTGCGAGCGTTTCGAGCCACTTGATCGTATCAATGCCTGCAAGAATGACGGCGATGTTGATCGCCCAGAAGAAAAGGAAGCAGCTCAGTTGTCCCCACGAAAGACCGATGACCGGGATGAGATCCTGGGGTCCGGCCGGCTCGAACCCGAAGATGACAGAGTGAAGAATGTAGATTGCCGAGCCCCCGATCCACGTCTGGATGCCAAACCAGCCACACGCAACAAGCGCCCTCATGAGGGCCGGCACGTTGGCACCGAACGTCCCGAAGGACGCGCGAAGAAGGACGGGGAACGGAATGCCGTACTTCGTGCCGGCGTGCGCGTTCAGAACCATCGGAACGAGCACGATCACATTGCCGAGCGCGATCGTAAAGAGTGCCTGTTTCCAGGTCATCCCCTGTGAGATCAGCCCGGCGGCCAGCGTATAAGTCGGGATACACACGGCCATCCCGACCCAGAGGGCGGCGATGTTCCACATCCCCCACGAGCGACGCTCGAGAGATACCGGCGCCAGATCATCGTTGTACAGCCGGGATGTCGTGATGTCGGATGCAGCCATGAGCGGACGAATGATGGTCTGACGTATGCGCCGGACGTGCGGTCAGCATCGGGGTTTACTGACACCAGATGCGGACGCCGGCCTTGGAGATTGCAGTCGGGTTAGAGGCGCACGGTGGACTCGTAGGTTTCCGGGCGCCGGTCACGGTAGAACTGCCACACATTTCGCACGTCACGGATGAGGTCGAGATTGAGATCGGCGACGAGCACCGCATCCCCATCACGTGGCGCCTCCGCGATGACCTGTCCGCGCGGGTTGGCGAAGTACGACGTACCGTAAAACTCGCCGATATTCCACGGCTCCTCGTGTCCCGGACGGTTGATGGCACCCACATAGTAGATGTTGGCGCACGCGGCCGCGGGCTGTTCCAGTTTCCAGAGATACTCGCTCAGACCCGCGACGGTGGCAGACGGGTTGAAGACGAT
>JABDKH010000234.1 GCA_013002345.1 Rhodothermales bacterium | reverse complement strand
TTCACGAAGCGGTCGCGATTCCGGAGCATCACGTGTTCGCAGTGGGCTTTTGCGGTAGACACGCAGCGAAAACCGGCGCGGTCCTCGACCGCTACAACTACCTCTCCGACAGCACTGCGGCCGTGGCTGCGGCCTGGAGGCTGGCCATGGACCGGGATGAAGCACACCTCGGCGCCATCAGCGCGATTCCCGGTTATTCGCGAACGGAAGTCGCCCTGGCCATCCGCGAGTGTCCGTCCGACCGGTACACCGTGCGCCAGCTCACCGACCGGCTTGACCACTTTCACCACGAAAACAATCTGATTTTGCCCGCAGCCGTCGACGCGCTTGAAGAGCATCACTTGGATCGCTTCACAGAACTTGTCGATCGGTCACAGCAGCTCGCGGAAAGTCTCCTGCAGAATCAAACAGACGAGACCATATTGCTCGTGCGCTCAGCCCGTGATCAGGGTGCCGTCGCGGCGTCGGCATTCGGCGCCGGGTTCGGAGGTTCGGTGTGGGCACTGATTCATGAGGATCGAGCGGGCGAGTTCGTAGACACGTGGGCCGCCTCGTACCGTGACGCCAAACCGGACGCAGGTGCTCGATCCATCTTCTTCCTGAGCTCACCGGGCCCGGCCGCCTTCTGGCTGTCGGCGTGAGATCTCCCTCAAACCAAATCCAACCATGGACAAACCAGATCCGCAAATACGAAGGGAATCGGGCGTAACCCGGCGTGACTTTCTGAAGACCGGGGCGTTCAGTGTCGGAGTCGGGATGGCCGCCGGGCCGCTGGCCGCGTGCAAGACGCCCGGCCCGGGTCGGCCGCAGGTCCGCGTGTTACACACACCAGATATCGGACCGGCGCCACAACAACTACTTGCCGCACCACCAATGGAGACGGTGCGAATAGGATTCGTAGGCGTTGGTGGACAGGGAACGTCGCACGTCCGAAATCTCCTGCGAATTGCCGGCGTCGAGATCCGTGCCATCTGTGATATCGTCGACGACCATGCGCTGCATTCACAGAAGCTGGTCGTCGATGCGGGATTCGCCGCACCCACGCTGTACACGCGCGGTGAGCGAGATTTCGAACGGATGTGCGCGGAGGAGGATCTCGACCTCGTGTTCAACGCCACCCCGTGGAAGTGGCACGTCCCGGTCTGCATTGCCGCGATGACGAACGGCAAGCATGCCGCCACCGAAGTGCCTGCTGCGACGACGGTCGAGGGCTGCTGGGAGCTTGTCGAGGCGGCGGAGAAGCACCGCCTTCACTGCGTGATGATGGAGAACTGCAATTACGGGCGATCGGAATTGATGGTCTTCAATATGGTTCGGCAGGGTCTTCTCGGCGAGGTCCTGCACGCGGAGTGCGGATATCTGCATGACCTCCGTGCGATCAAATTCGCACCGGAAGGTGAGGGACTCTGGCGGCGTGACCACTCCAGGTCCCGCAATGGCAACCTGTATCCCACGCATGGATTGGGTCCCGTTGCGCAGTGCATGGACATCAATCGGGGCGACCGGTTTGACCACCTCGTCTCGATGAGTAGCCCTTCCCGAGGATTGCAGCTCTATGCGCAAGACCATTATCCAGAGGAGTCACCGATGAGGTCTGAGAAATTCGTGCTCGGTGACGTGAACGTGAGCCTGATCAAGACCGCTCGGGGCCGCACTATCTTCCTGAGCCACGACACCAATCTGCCGCGGCCGTACAGCCGGATCAACATGGTGCAGGGGACACGCGGACTGTTCCAGGGCTACCCGGATCGTGTCTACATCGAAGGTCGCAGTCCGTCGCACCAATGGGAACCTGCGGATAACTATCGATCGGAATTTGATCACCCGCTATGGCAGCAGCTTGAGGAGGAGTCAAAGGGTGCGGGACACGGTGGAATGGACTTCCTGGAAGACTACCGACTGATCTCCTGCCTGCGCAACGGACTGCCCACTGACATGAACGTGTATGATGCCGCGACCATCAGTGCCGTATGTGAACTGACGGAGGTCTCCGTTGCCAACGGAAGCGCGCCGATCTCCTTCCCTGATTTCACGCGGGGCAGATGGGAGACGTGGCCAGAAGTTGATCTGCAGTCGTCGTGAGTTCGTGATCGATTTCCCGAAACGTGTCACACACGAATGCAGCGACGTGATTCGGTCCCCCGTATGATGCCTCACGTTCGAAGTCGAAACCGGAGGTGTCGCAGATCGTTCGCGGATAGGCTCGCCGATTCACACACGGCTGCATCCAGATGAACGCGCAAGAACAATCCTCTGCTGAACGCAGATCCCTTTGAAGAACCTGCTGAAACCGTATCGCTTCAAGCTGCTCGCATCGGAGCGCATCGGGCCGGCCGGCAACCTGCTGGACGTGGGGTGTGGAAGCCATTCACCGACGATCACACGCAAGTGGCTTCCCGGTTGGAAGTACTATGGTGTTGACCGCGAAAACTACGGCAATGACGAGGCCGACTTCGGTGCCATGGAGGCGTACTACGAGATCGATCTTTCGAACGAATCACTCGCGCCAATTCCTGATCATTTCTTTGACGTGATCGTCATGTCGCACGTCGTGGAGCATTTGCCGAACGGCCTTGAAGTGATCCGTGAGCTCACGTCAAAAATGAAGTCAGGGGGCCGCTTCTACCTCGAGTTCCCCTCCGTGCGCTCTCTGCATTTGCCGTCGATGACCGGTACGTTGAATTTCTGCGACGACGAAACCCACGTTCGGGTGTACAGCGTGGCCGAGGTGGCCAACACGCTTCTGACGAGCGGCTTCCGGATTGCGCGCGCAGGAACGCGTCGTGACTGGCTCCGGATCTTCTTGCTACCCATCATGGTGCCCGTCAAGTACGTGCTGCGACGGGAATTCAGTGCCGGTGACTTCTGGGATATCACCGGGTTTGCGAGTTACGTGCTCGCGGTGAAACGCTGACGTCGCCCTGCTTCCGGCGACGCTGGTGTCGACTGAATCCGTGAGCGGTGGACCCTATGTGTACCCTCGGCAGGATTCGAACCTGCGACACCCGGTTTAGGAAACCGGTGCTCTATCCCCTGAGCTACGAGGGCATGACTTCAAAATACGCAACGACCCGTTCGACGTGGCGGCGTGTCATCCACGGCCGACGAACCGAGCGAGCATCTTGCCAAATCGGATGCAACTGTTTCGCAGCAACTACGTT
>JABDKH010000233.1 GCA_013002345.1 Rhodothermales bacterium | reverse complement strand
GGCTCGCACTGGGCATCGGGTTGCTCGTGGACAATTCGATTGTAGTCCTGGAGAACATCGCCCGGCACCGCGAGCTCGGGGCCACTCGGCTCGAAGCCGCAAAGCGAGGTGCCAGTGAGGTGACGATGGCTGTGATCGCATCCACGCTGACCACTGTTGCCGTGTTTGCACCACTCGTGTTTGTCAAGGGAATTGCCGGACAGCTTTTCAAGGACCAGGCACTGACAGTCACCTTCTCTCTGCTAGCCTCCCTCCTCGTAGCGATAACGTTGATTCCGATGCTGGCCTCATTCGGTGGCGGGCGTAAGGACGAAGACGTGCAGGCTCCAGTACTGCGGACGCCCCGTACCCGGGTTGGCCGCTGGCTCCGAGCGATTCGGTTGTTCTTGTTCAACACCGTGCCATCATTCGTCGCCAGGATCATTGTTCGAGCCTCAAAGTGGATCGCGGTGGGCTTCCGTGTCATTCTTATGCCTCTCACCGGCTCGTTTAACTGGGCCTACGATCGTGCGGCGGACGCATATCCTTCGGTACTGGACTGGTCGCTCCGGAGGCGTGGCGTTGTCCTCGTATCTGCTTTCGCGCTGTTTGCCGCGTCACTGTTGATTGTACCGCGACTTGGCGTCGAGTTCATTCCGCCGCTATCTCAGGGAGAGTTCCTGATCGAAATGCGCTTGCCGCCCGGGACGCCACTCGAGCAGACGGATGCAATAATGGCACAGATTCAGCGTTCGGCGATTGGTGTTGATGCGATTAACTCGACTTTCGCGTCAGTTGGCACCGGCAACCGCATGGATGCGAATCCTGATGAGGGCGGCGAAAACTGGGGCGAACTCCATGTCGAGATGGCTTCGTCAACGGATGAGGTCGCCGAAGCCGCCGCATTTGCAAGCCTCCGAACCGAGCTTGAGCGAATACCGGCGATTCAGTACAAGTTCGGTCGACCGACCCTGTTCACCTTCAAGACTCCCATCGAAGTCGAGGTATCCGGCTACAATCTCGACGAATTGAGGCTTGTGTCGCAGGCGATATCGCAGCGATTGTCCAGCCTGGATCGTTTTGCCGATGTCAAGAGCACGACGGAGCAGGGACATCCGGAGGTCAAGATCCTGTTTGACCGCGATCGTGCCGCTACCCTTGGGCTGGCGGTCCATGACGTCGCGAACCGCGTTGTCAACCAGGTTCGGGGCGAGGTCGCTACTAGATACTCCTGGAGAGATCGCAAGATTGACATCCTCGTCAGGGCGCGGGAGGAAGACCGGGGATCGATCGACGATCTACGCCAGCTGATTATCAATCCGGAGAGCGCGCGTCCCGTGACGCTTGAGTCCGTAGCCGACATCGTCGTCGACATTGGACCCAGCGAAGTGCGAAGGGTAAGCCAGCAGCGGGTTGCCATCGTCACCGCAAATCTCCGGTATGGCGATCTTGGGGCGGCGACGACGATCATCCAGTCGGTGGTCGACGAACTCGTCCTCCCCGACGGAATATCGGTCCGGCTCGCCGGTCAAAGTGAAGAGATGGCCAGCAGTTTCCGGTCGCTTCTATTCGCGCTCTCCCTGGCTGTGTTTCTGGTCTACCTGGTCATGGCATCCCAGTTTGAATCGCTCATCCATCCGTTCGTCATCTTCTTCTCGATTCCTCTCGCAGCAATCGGGGCTATTGTTGCGCTGTGGATAACGGGCTCGACGCTGAGTGTCGTCGTTTTCATAGGCCTGATCTTGCTGGCGGGTATCGTCGTGAACAACGCGATTGTGCTCGTCGATCTGATCAACCAGCTGCGGGCGAACGGACAACCCAAGATGGAGGCGATTCGTGAGGCGGCACGACTCCGACTACGTCCGATTCTGATGACCACCTTGACAACCACACTCGGCCTCCTCCCATTGGCCATGGGTTTCGGCGAGGGTGCAGAGATACGCGCACCCATGGGCATCACAGTGATTGGGGGGTTAGTCATCTCGACATTGCTGACCTTGATTGTTATCCCTGTTATGTATTCGATCCTCGATCGAAAGCCAGATGCGAAGATGGCAGTAGATCCTGCGTGACCAGATAGCCGAACAATCGATATGACACTTTCCGACCTGTCAATGCGTCGCCCGGTTACGACCATGATGGCGTTCGTGTGTCTGGTCGCAATTGGCGGGATCTCGTCGCGTCTCATTCCGCTGGAGTTGTTTCCGGAGTTCGACGCTCCCATGCTGTGGATCAATCTGCCGTACCAGGGCTCCACACCGGATGAGATCGAGCGAGAAATCACCCGTCCGGCGGAAGAGGTCATTGCGACTGTCGCAGATATCAAGAGGATGCGCTCCGACTCCCGTGAGAACGGAGCGAACGTGCATCTGGAGTTTGACTGGGGCGTCGACACGGATATCAAAGCGATCGAGGTTCAGGAGAAGCTTGATGGCATTCGACATTTACTTCCACCTGATTTCCAACGGTTCTTCGTCGGTCAGTTCTCCAGCACCGACATGCCGATTCTCCAGATGAGGATCTCGTCACAGCGAGACCTGTCCGGTGCGTACGATCTGCTGAAGCGAAAGCTGGTTCTGCCGGTTGAGCGGGTCGACGGTGTCTCGAAAGTCGAACTCTACGGCGTGTGGCCACGGGAGGTGCGGATTGAGCTCGAATCCGACCGGGTTTCGGCTCACCAGGTCAGTCTTGTCGAACTGATGAGCACGCTCCAGGGTGCAAATTTTTCGGTGACGGCCGGAAAGATCACCGACGGTTCCAGGCGCTATCTGGTTCGGCCCGTCGGCGAGATCTCGGATCTCAATCAACTTGAGAGCCTTCCAATTTCGCGAACAGGTCTCCGACTTGGAGACATAGCTAAGGTTGTACACGACGATCCCGAGTTGCGTGAGGGTCGACATCTCGACGGCAACTTTGCGATCGGCCTAAGCGTGTTCAAGGAGAACGGTGCGAATACCGTCGAGGTCGTGCGCCGGATAACCGCCGAGTTCGATGACCTTCAGGAAGATCCCGAGATGCAGGGCATCAACCTGTACTTCATGAACAACGCTGCGGAGGGTATAACGTCATCGCTCGAGGACCTGTTGAATGCGGGAATACTCGGCGGCCTATTCGCCTTCGTGATCCTTTTCTTCTTCTTGCGCCGAATGAGCACGACGATGATCGTGGCCATGGCGGTGCCCATATCGATCGTGGTCACTATCGGGTTCCTGTATTTCCTCGGCTTCTCCCTGAACATCCTTACGATGATGGGGCTCATGCTGGCGGTTGGGATGCTGGTCGATAACGCCGTCGTCGTCACCGAGAGCATCCATCGCCATCAGCACATAGACACCGAAGGTGACTCGAGGCTCTCGGCGTTGCGCGGCGTCAAGGAGGTTGCGCTCGCCGTAACCGCGGGAACACTGACTACGGCCATAGTCTTCCTGCCCATGATCGTGAGCCAGGCCGACGAGGTCACGATCTATTTGAAGCATGTGTCTGTGGCGATTTGCGTCGCACTCGTAGTGTCGCTGTTGATCTCGCTGACGGTCGTACCTCTACTGACGGCCCGCCTGAAGCCACCAAAGCATGCCGGTTCGAACATCATTGACCGGGCGATCGATCGATATGCGCGAATGCTGTCGTGGATGATCGGCCACCGCTGGGGATCAACAGGCATCATTCTCCTCGTGCTCGTCACCGCCGCCATACCGATAAAGTTCGTCAAGTCTGACTTCTTCCCCGATCAGGAAGACGCGGACGAGATTCGCCTCATCTATCATATCAACGATACGTATACGCTTGAGCGTGTTGAGCAAGCGGTTGACAAGATCGAGGCCTATCTCTTCGAAAACAGGGACGAGTTCGAGATCGAGTCGGTCTACTCCTACTATACCCCGAATCGGGCCGTCTCGACTCTGATCTTGAACGATCCGGACGAGGCGAAGAAGGACGCATCCGAAATAAAGGAGCTGATCAAGGAGAATCTTCCAAAGATCTCGATTGGCTCGCCCTCGTACTCCTGGCGAAGTACGGGCGGCGCTGAGTCCGTGCGGGTAACGCTGAGCGGCGAGTCGAGCGAGTTGCTAGCGGACTTGTCGGAAGACATCGAGACCGTTCTTTCTCGGATTGATGGCCTCGTTGATGTGCGCAGCGAGGCGTCGCTGGGAGAGCGGGAAGTGCACGTGGTTGTTGACCGGGATCGTGCACAACAGTACGGATACTCGAGCGAGGATGTCGCTATCACGATTTCCTCGGCAATGCGCGGTCGCAACTTGCGCCGTTTTCGCACTCCGGACGGTGAGATTGAGATGCGCATTAAGTACCAGGATGTCGATCGTCAGGCCGTGGACAATCTGCGCAATCTTACGCTTGGTGGTGACCAGGGTCAGCAGGTAAGTCTGGCATCGCTTGCTGACTTCAGTATGTCGCGGGGGCCGCGTGGGATCCATCGAGAGAATCGTAAAACCATGATTGGCGTTACGGCCGGACTGAACGGAATTACGTCAAACGAGGCGACTCCCAGAATACGCGAGGCCCTCGAGAGGTACGAGATGCCCGCCGGATATACGTGGGATCTGGGACGGTCATTTCGTGACGAAGAGGACTCGCAGGCCATCATGCTGATGAACTTACTGCTGGCGCTTGCGCTGATCTATCTCGTGATGGCGGCGCTTTTCGAATCCCTGATTCATCCGGCCGCAATCTGGTCGTCAATTGTCTTTTCGATCATCGGCGTCTACTGGTTCTTCCTAATCACGAACACTACGTTCAGCATCATGGCATGGATCGGCATACTGGTCCTTGTCGGCGTTGTCGTGAATAATGGGATTGTACTTATCGATCACATCAACTTCCTGCGTTCGGAAGGCATGCCGCGATCGGAGGCGATCGTCCAGGCGGGTCGCGACAGAATGCGGCCCATTATCATGACGGCGGCGACAACTGTGCTCGGATTGATCCCACTCTGTATCGGTACCAAGCAGATTGGCGGGGACGGTCCTCCGTACTTTCCGATGGCGCGTGCCATTGTTGGCGGCTTGACGTTCTCGACGGTAGTCACGCTCATCATACTGCCGTCGATCTATGTGATGCTCGACGACGTACGCGCCTGGAGTCGACGGGTTGTGGCGTACGCAAGAGCCGATCGGTAGGATTTGGCCCCTCACTCTTGCAGGGCTAGATTTCGCCCAACCGTTATCCTCGCCATCAGTGCCCAATTCTCGCGTGCGCACAACCCTCACCTCGTCATGCGAGGAGGCCGCGGCCTTCATTCGTCGTGGCGAGCTTGCGGCATTTCCGACTGAGACAGTTTACGGTCTTGGAGCAGACGCCCTTGACGTGACCGCTGTGAAGCGGATATTCGAGGTCAAGGGGCGGCCCACCGACAACCCCATGATCGTTCACCTGGCGAACGCAGATGACATTCAATCGGTCGTCCGTGAGATTTCGCGGGCCGCCGGGTTACTGGTAAGCGCCTTCGTTCCGGGACCCTTGACGCTCGTGCTTGAGAAGGCCTCGATAATACCGATGGAGGTCACGGCCGGTCTGACGACGGTCGGCGTTCGCGTGCCGGCCCATCCGGTAGCCCATGAGTTTCTCAGTGCGTGCGGTCGACCCGTCGCAGCACCGTCCGCCAACCGGTCCGGAGCACCGAGCCCGACGACATGGGAGTCCGTTAGGGAGGATCTCGACGGCCTGGTGCCCTGCATTCTTAAGGGCGACCGTTCTGCTGTCGGCCTCGAGTCAACAGTCGTTGACTGCACCGGATCCACCCCGATGATTCTCCGGGAGGGAGCCATCGGTCTGGACATGCTTCGAACGATTGTACCCGGGGTCCAGCCGTCTTCCACGTCCGGCGGCCGCACAGAACGAAGTCCCGGGCTCCGGCATCGGCATTATGCGCCCGAAGCGCGGGTACGATTGTACGATCCTGACGCACCGGTTCCAGCGGAATCAAGCGCCTACATTGGAGTCTCGAGGCCGCTAGCCGAAGCGGGCTTTGAGATCGTCATGATCTGCCGCGACGTAGATCACTACGCGCACGAGCTGTTCCACTTCTTTCGCGAATGCGATCGAAAGGGTGTTCGGCGTATCTACTGCCAGCGCCCACCGGCGTCGGGCATTGGTGCCGCCCTGCTGGATCGAATCGTCAGAGCGGGAGAACCGGCGTCGCGAAAGGGCTGAGACGATTGTCTACTCGTTCCCGATCGTTTCCGACATAGTCGTAAAGCCGCCCGCCTGATTGACCGCACGAAGCTCAAGGGTCCCCCCTGCTGTTATGAGTCCGGCCGGCACTGGGACGCGATGCATCTGCAGTCCATACGCGGACCGACCCGGTGGGATCAGCGATACTTCGGACCAGTTGGACAGCCTCGCACCGTCTTCGGCCAGAACGCGATACTCGACCCGCTTGATGGGCGAGTTACGATCCGAGATCCCATCGAGAAACATGAGAAGTCGCTCATCGCGGAGGTAGACTTTGACCGACTTCACCTGGGGACCGGTGACGTCAGGATTCAGATCGGTGGCCTCAGGCGCCTCGATCTCCCGTGTCGGTGGAAGTTCAGCAGAGGGTTCGTCGTGCGCAGGTATTGCGGCGATGTCGGGTGCTATCGGTCGACTTGGTGCGGGCTCCACCGTGGTCGGGGTCACCTGTGCCGTATCCGTTGCGGGTGCAATGACCGGCGGAGCGGGCTGCGGCCTTGGAGTCGGCGGTATCGGCCTGGCGCCCACCGCAATCGACGGATTCGCGATATCAATGATTGATATCGGCGAGGCAATCAAGCGCTGTACTTCCCGCTTCGCAGCAAGCGCAGAACCCGTCGAAGAGAACTGCCCGACTACGACGCGGTATGCCGTGCTGGCATTTGCCCGTGAGTCCGTGACGATGCCTGTTCTCAAGCCTTTGATCTTGAACTGACGCATCAGTTGCTCTGCAGATGGCCGATCAAGATAGGTCCCTACCACCCAGCCATAGCCACCTGTCGACGACGACACCGCCGCAGTGCTCCGCAACTCGTCGGGCGAGTAACGCGCTCGATGAACTGGAGCGATAACATCCGGCTGGTTGTCGACTCGCCGCGGCGTGGAATCAGTCCGGTCGATGCGTTCTCCGTTACGCGACAACACCAGAACCTGCGTCGTCAGCGTGTCCGCGCTGAGACGGTTCCTTGCGACGACGCTGACTGTGTAAGATCCTGGCTCACGATAACGCTGTAGCACGTTGTTGCCGATCAGACGCGTCCCATCGCCCATGTCCCACATATAGTTTACCGGCCACGTCGCACCGTGGTGCAATCTGACTCGGTAATTTACCGGTTCGTCAGCCATTGGCGTCCTTGACCCGTAGATCTCGACCATCCTGATCCGCCCTTCAGTCGATGGCGCCGACGCGATAAGCGGATCATCAAGATTCCGATATCTCTCGTCC
>JABDKH010000232.1 GCA_013002345.1 Rhodothermales bacterium | reverse complement strand
CCCGCATACTGCTCGCCTTTCTGCACCTTCGTGGCGCACTCCGGCGGACACCAGCGGGTAGCGTGGCCTAGTACAAGTCACGGGTAGCGTGGCCTTGTACAACTCACGGGTAGCGTGGCCTTGTACAACTCACGTCATCCCCCGCTTGACGGGGGATCCATTCAAGTCGGAGGTCGCATCAGCCCTCCATGGATTGCCGCCTTCGCGGCAATGACAGTGGCTGATGCTCGCCTTTCTGCACCTTCGTGGCGCACTCCGGCCGGCACCAGCGGTAGCGTGGCCTAGTACAAGTCACGGGTAGCGTGGCCTTGTACAACTCACGTCATCCCCCGCTTGACGGGGGATCCATTCAAGTCGGAGGTCGCCTCAGCCCTCATGGATTGCCGCCTTCGCGGCAGTGACAGAGGCTGACGCTCGCCTTGCTGCACCTTCGTGGCGCACCCCGGCCGGTACCAGCGGGTAGCGTAGCCTAGTACAAGTCACGGGTAGCGTGGCCTTGTACAACTCACGTCATCCCCCGCTTGACGGGGGATCCATTCAAGTCGGAGGTCGCCTCAGCCATCCATGGATTGCCGCCTTCGCGGCAGTGACAGAGGCCTCCTGCACGACAACGACGGAAGCCTCCCGAGCTTTTGTCGAGTCAACCTACTCCGCTCTCAATGCGTCGGCTGCCTCCTCGGTCGGCGCCAGCTGTCCCTCTTGCAACTCCAGCACGAGCCGGTCCATGTCGTAGACGACGTCCAGTGCCTCCATCATCCCACGAGAATCGACCGAGACCGTTCGTCCTGCCTCCGCCGCATCGAAGATGAAGGCCGACGGCAGAAACTCGATGTTGCCGTCGAACGCGAGCCCGACAACCTCGAGGTCCCTGTTCAGCACCGGCGAACCAGAGTTACCCCCGATGATGTCAACCGTCGATACAAAGTTCATCGGTGTGGACCGGTCGAGCTCAGGGGGTGCGTTCAGCCAGCGCTCGGGTAGAATCCACTCGCCCGTTGTGTCATTACCGGTAGCATGCGAGTAGTGACGGTTATACATCCCGTAGAACGTGGTGTAGGCCGGGGCCTTCGAGCCGTTGTACTCGTAGGCCTTCACCTGACCATCGGCCACGCGAAGTGAAAACGTGGCGTCCGGCGGACGCGTGGTTCCGTAAACCTCGAATCGGGCTCGACCATGCTGCGCGTTCAGCTCAGTCTCCTGTCCGGCCAGTCCGGCGAACGCGCTCTGATATGCCTGTCTCCGCTCCATGAACGGGGCAACCATGGCAATGGCCGGGTCTCCCATGGAAAGCGTTCCGTCTTGCAGTGCCCGGGCAAATCGCTCTTCATCCGCCAGGGCCGAGTTGGCGATGATAATGTCGGCAACCTCCTCCGGCGAGCGGCCGTTGAGCATCTGCTGTACCGCTGGATCCGCGGGACCGAAGTATTTCACGAGATCCTGGATTCGGGCAAGCAGAAATCGGGAATCGATGCCGCTGGGCTGACCGCGAAGTGCCAGCAACTCCTCTCGAGTCGCATCCAGTGCCTCCGTGTCAACGACCTTCGCCTTCTGCTTCAGGAAATCGTAGGCATTCACTGCCCGCCTGACCGTGGCAGACGAAAGGGAAGATCCGGTACCCATGGCGAGGAAGGCTCCATACTCACGGGCGTACTCTCTCTTCTGATCCTGAATGCGAGCGAGATCCTCGATGACCGTCAGGTACGGCACTGGAACGTCCGCGGAAATCTGGTCACCGTACTTCGCGGACATATCCCGAAGGAACGTGTTTTCAGTGTCCGCACGTTTCGCCATCATTACCGGGTCGTTCAGTCCTTTCACCCGTCCACGGTACAACTTCTGGCCGTTCTTGAGACCGAAAATCTGATTGCGGAGCGCATCGGAGGGTTCTTCCCGGTTGTACTCCTCAAGGACAGCGATACGCGAGTCAAGAAGCGCAAGAAGATCCTTCTCCTGATGGTCGCGGCGCCATTCGAGTTGTGCCACCGTGTTGAGCCGCAACGTTGAGCCGGGATTACCGATGATGAAGACGGCATCGCCCTCGTTCGTCCCGCTCTCGCTCCAGGCGAAGTAGTGTTCCGGCTGATACGGCTCATCGTTTTCGTATACGCGGAAGAACGTCATGTCGAGTGCGTACCTGGGATAGGTGAAGTTGTCCGTATCTCCACCGAAGTAGCCGATGTTGAGTTCCGGCGTCATGACGAGCCTGAGGTCTCCGTAGCGGCGGAACGTGTACGCCGAGTAGCGGCCGCCGTTGTACAGGTTGACAATCTGTACCACGAAGCCGGCATCAGGACCGCCGGCCTTCTCCAGAATGCGTGCCTGTGCGGCTGTGATTGCTTCCTGTCGGGCGTTGGCCTTTTCGGCATCTGTTTCCTGACCCTCAAGGGCCGCGTAGATTTCGTCCGTCACGTCCGCGATGGCGACGAGCTGATCTACATACAGACCCGGTACAGGTCGTTCTTCCTCGAGTGTCATCGCGGTGAAGCCGTCATCGAGCAGCGTCTCGCCTTCCCGCGTGACCCTGCCGACGGAACCGCGCCCACAGTGGTGATTCGTCATCACGAGTCCGTGCGGCGACACGAACGAGGCCGAACAGCCGGGCAGGCGGAGCGCGCCTAGACGCGCCTTCTCGAACCAGGCTTCGTCGGGCGTGAATCCATAGAATCGTTCCATATGCGCAACCGGCGGATAATCAAACGTCCACATCTTGCCATTGTCGAATTCGCCTGCCTTGACGGTCGACAGATCAACCGGTTGGCCGAATCCAACCAGTGTGGGAAGAAGAAATATGGCCGCGGCCAGTGCTGTAAGCGTTTTTGAGGCGTGCTGCATCTTTAGATCTGAATTGTTCGGTGGCGGTATTCAACAGGTGCAAAGGAAGTTAGTACACTGCTCTCAAATGGACGGGACTCCCTTACGCGAACTGTAGGGGAATTCGACCCTTCCTTCCGATCACTGGAGTCCATCCGCTGCCTGGCCTTCCGGGACTGCCTGGCGCGTCGGCTGGGTATGTATTGTGGCGGTCTGGATACTACCACACGGCACCGTGCCAAGACCGTCACACACTTCGGTCACAACGGCCAGTGTGTAGTGGGCGAGTGACGGGAGGTACACGAGGCCCGTCCACGCGGGAATTGATCTGTCGGGTGTCGACGGGCTCACGCATGTTGACCCGGCAGTCGGTCGCGAGTCGGTAGCGTTGCGATTGCCGACAGGAGCTCACCGCACGTGCACCATTGGAACCGTCACCTGTTGGCCCTCGGATTCGAGGCGCAGGAAGTACGTACCGCTCGGAAGATGGCTCGCATCGACTGGCAGGGTGTATCGTCCGGCAGTCACTCGACCGGCGAAGGGTACGGCAACCCGCCGCCCGAGCGCATCGAACAGAGTCAGCCTCAGATCACCCGCTGCCGGAACCTCTACGCCTACGGTCGCGGTCGTAGTGACCGGATTTGGATACAGAGAGGCCACGCCGAGTTGGTCGGGGAGCTGCGCCGAAACGCCGTTCGACACGACGACAGGCTCTGAAACGCCGGCCGGCTCGGTGGTCACGGCGACCACTCCGGCTCCCTCCACATTGGTGTGGACGCTGCTCAGCACGATCTTTGCCGGCTCCGTCATCGGGGCCGTTACTTCCACGCGTACCTTGATGACCGTCCCGGAGGCGTTGAAGGGCTCGGAGCCTCTCTTGCGCACGAGCGCCGTCTCAACCTCGCCGGTGGCGGGATCGAAGTGCTCGAAGGACAGGAGGTCGCCGTCATCCAGAGAGGAACCGCCCTCTACTCCGGCAAGCGACAGCACTCCGGGATCTAGCGTCAGACTGGCAGCTACACCCACCAGGTTCGCGACCGGGGTTCCGGCGGTGCCGAGTGTCACGTCGAGGGAGAACTCGGCGCCGATGGGCGATATGGGAACGTATGACGAATCGACGGGAGCCGTTGTCCGCGCTCTGACTTTCGGTGCCGTTGGCAGTGAGAGGCCGAAGTTATCGCTGATGGCTTCGACGTCCAGTGCGTCGATGAATCCGTCTCCGTTCGCATCCGCAGTCGCCGGATCCGACACCGCCTGAGCGGTGCACCGCGATTCACCGACGGGGAAGTACCACGACATCACTTCTCTGGGCTGCCAGGCCGTGCCGACGCCGTCCGGCCGCGTCGGTCCTGAAACCCCGTAGCAGTCGCCTATCGGAAACACGTCCGTGGATGTGACAAACAAATCAAACCCGGTGCGCCCGGGCCAGACAATCAGCGGTTCCACGATCTCGATGGCGCCCGCCACGGGCGTGACAGCAATCTCATTACCGAGTGTGTCGACGGCAAGCACATCGACGATGTCGATTATCGTCGGCCCGGCTGCGGCGGAGGGCAGTACGACGAAGGAAATTCGCGCCATACTGCCGGAGCCCGATACGCCGGCATCGTCACGCCGTCGTGCCACGCTCAGAGCCAGGGAGCCTTCGAGCGGATCCAGCACAGGATCGAGCGTTATCAAATCCCGCCCCATGAACCCTCCCGGTACGATGGACTCGGGAATCACCGCGAGCACCTCGGGATCGAAGCGAAGCTCAACCGCTGCCCCGAGAAGCCCGTCCAGGGGAAGCACGGGACTGCCGATCTCGACGTTGACCGTGAAACGAGTGTCGCGCAATACCGCGTCCGCCCGTGTTGTGATGGCGAGTGGTGGATTCCCTGCATCCTCCGTCACCCGGATCACGACCAGTGCCGTATCGAGTCCGCCGGCGGGGTCTCGAACCACGTACTCGAGGGTGTCCACACCCGCAAAGGTCGGAAACGGTATGTATTGGATGGCGTCGATCCGGGGAGATGTGGCGTCTCCGTGATCGGGCTGGGTATAGCTCAGCAAAGCCAGCGGGTCCCCATCGTCATCTTCATCGTTGAAGAGCGGAAAGACGGTGACAGGACGGTTCGGAAGCGTGCTAACGATGTCGTCGATGGCCCGTGGTGCCACGTTGATCGTCGAGATGACGTCGTCGTACGTGACCGCCAGGCGGAAGTCGGTCACGGTGCTGTCGGTGAGGACCGCACTGCCAAAGCCGGCCATCACGGTCATGAATCGCGAGATCTCTCCGTCGTCTTCGTCGACGCTCTCCTGGAGAATGGCTGTGGCTCCCTGCGGGAGATTCCAGACAAAGGTTATGCTGTCCTCCGCGATCGGCCACTGGATCCTGAAGAAGTGGTATACATCGAGATTCGCTCCCTGGTCTCCGGAACGAATGTCGACGAGCCCGAACCGGCGGTCTTTTGCTCGCTGGTTTGGAGA
>JABDKH010000231.1 GCA_013002345.1 Rhodothermales bacterium | reverse complement strand
ACCTTCGACAGCAACTCTGCGAGTCGCGCACGATCCGCAAACTCGACGTCTTCCTCGGAGAAATCCAGCTCGAGCTCCACAAGCGCACTCACGCCCAGCAGTTCGTTTCGCAGATTCGCGAGCAGCTCGGAGTAGCGGCCCTCCAGTTGATTCACGGCCGTTCGATGGGCGAGCGACGACGATGCATGGATCAGGTCCGCGACGGCTTCGGCCTGCGTGAGATCCATCTTCCCGTTAATAAATGCGCGCTGCGTAAACTCGCCCGGCCTCGCCATCCGTGCGCCCGCCGACAGGAGGGACTTCAGAATGAGTACCGGCGCAAAGTCACCGCCGTGGCACGAGATTTCAACGAGGTCCTCGCCCGTAGCCGACCGCGGAGCACGGAACACCGTCGCCACGACCTGATCGATCTCCTGGCCATCGGGTGTTACGAATCTTCCGAAATGAACCGTATCAGGATCGACCGCGTCCAGGTCCTTGCCTCTGAAACACGCGCTCGCAATGCCGACTGCAGCGGGTCCCGATACCCGCACGATGGCCAGCGCCGCTCGTCCGCGAGCTGTCGCAATCGCTGCTATCGTATCTCCGCCGTGTGACATGCTTAGGGTACGGTCGCCCCGGCTACAGGAACGTCGCGACCCGGGGCGGAGGCGCTACTTTTTCGTGCGCTGTTTACTGGATGACTTGCCGGATTTCTCCGTGATCGACTTTCGCTTCCCGACTGCCGGCTTGCCCTTCTTCTTTGCGGCACGCGCGTCGCGCTTTGTGCCCTGGCCGTTCGACGCGGCCTCTTTCTCACGCGCGATCGTCTTGTTGATCCACTGCTGCTGCAACGCCGTGAAGACGTTATAGCAGAGGTAGTACAAACTCAGACCCGAGGCAAACTTGTTGAAGATGCCGAAGATCATCACCGGCATCACGTACGTGAAGATCTTGGTCTGCGGATTCGAAGGCGTCGATGCCATCTGGATCTTCATCTGCACGATCATCGACAGACCCATGAGGAGCGTGAAGCCCGCCACGAAATCGCCGTACAGCGGAATGTTGAACGGCAGCGCGAGAATCTTGTCCGGAGCCGAAAGGTCGGCCGCCCAGAGAAACCCCTGCTGGCGGATCTCGATGGACTGCGGCAGGAACTGCCACAGTGCGATGATCACCGGATACTGCAGCAACATCGGAAGACATCCGCCGAGCGGGTTCACACCCGTCTCTTTGTACATCTTCATCATCGCCTCCTGCTGCTTCTGCTGGTTGTCGGCGTACTTCTCCTTGATGAGTTCCATCTGCGGCTGCAGGTCTCTCATCTTGGCCATGCTCCGATACGACGCTTTCGTCAGCGGATAGAGCACGACCTTCATCAGCAGCGAAAGGACGATGATCACGAGGCCGTAGTTCGGCAGCACGCGACCCAGGTACTTGAAGATGGGGATGAAGACGAACTTGGCCAGCGGTCGCGTCATCCATTCGAAGAGGTCATAGCCGTAGTCGACCATCCCGTAGAGGCCGATCTTGTAACGGGCCAGACGGTAGTATTCCAGCGGGCCGATGTAGAGGCGGAACTCGTCAACCTCCTGCATACCGGGAATCTGAAGACTGACCTCGTAGTCTTCCCAGAAGGCCGGGTCGTCCGGCTCGGCCGTCCGCTCTCCGATAATTTCGGCGCCTTCCGTTTCGCCCGACGGGATGAGGGCGGCTCCGAAGAACTGATTCTTGACCGCGACCCAGTCCACCTTGCCACGCAGCGACTTCTCTTCGAACGCGTCCGACGTCAGGGTAATCTCCTCCACTTCGCCGCCACTTCGTGCATAGGCCCCCGCGCGGCTGCTCTCCGTGGCGGGGTCATCCTCCGCAGAGGGTATGCCTCCACTCCAGACCAGGTCGTAGCCCTCGGTCGTCGAATAGGCGGCCGCGTTCTCCTGCTCGATTCGGAGTCCGACTTCGTACGTGTCCGGCTTGAACGTGTAGATCTTCCGAATCCGCCCACCGCCGAAGGCCGTTTCGTACGCAAGCTGCTGCGGAGTATCGACGATGCGCAGCGTGTCCCGATTCGTATCGACCGAGAAGAAGAACTGCCGGGTGTCGACCGTGTGGCTCGACGGGCTTGAAAACACCATTCCCAGTGAACCGTGCCGTGTCGTATCGATCAATTGCACGGGCGAGAGGTGGTCAGACCGGTCATACTCGTTCAGCGTGAACGAAATAAGCGTTCCTCCCTTGCTCGAAAAGACGGCCTGATAGAGATTCGTGGCGATGACGACCTGCTGCTCGACTCCTTCGAGTACCCCGGCAAATACAGAGTCGGTAGGCACTGTTCGCGCAGGCCTGCGGATCTCGGGAGCCGACTCCACAACCGGCGGGATTTCCGTTTGCGACGTGTCCACAATGCCCAGTTCGGGCCGCTCGGACTCGGGCACCGGTTGGGGCGCCATCCAGTACAGCCACACCATCATGATGATGCCGATCAGGACGGTAGCTATAACGGTGTTACGATCCACAGAAGGGGGGCGGTTGAAGTGCTTAGCCGATAACGGCTAATTGAAGCGGTACGGAGAGTTTCCGGCGCAGTTCCAACGCGCATAAAAGATTCAACGGTTCAGAAAGCTGGTAAGCCGGGTTCATTTCAGACCCGTAAGGAGTCTATCAACGATTGTGTCGATGTCTTGCACGAGTGCGGACAACGAAATGTCCGGTTTTCCGCGAAAGACGAGGGCCAGGGTCATCAGGCCGGGTCGGCCATCCAGGGCATGCCGGAGTTCTGCGTGGCGTCGCCGGTAGGCTTCGCGCATTTTTCTGCGAATCCGGTTACGTGTGACGGCCCCGCCGATTCTTCGGCTGACGAACACGCCGACCTGCAGCGACGTGGTGTCGTGGTGCTCTTCGGGGCTCGCGAAACGATAGACGGCCCGTACGCTGCCGGCGGGAATTGAGAAAAGATCGGATCGTCCGCGGTCGAACAGGGGACGAATCAGGCTTCGGCGTTTGAGCCGATGGCGTCGCGGGAACGTAAAACGCTGCCGTCCGGCCTCATCCAGGTCACTTGCCGCTTCGGGTGTCACTGACGGACAGGTTCTTGCGGCCTTTTGAGCGGCGGCGTGCAAGGACCAGTCTGCCGTTCTTTGAAGACATTCTGGAACGGAAGCCGTGCTTGTTAGCGCGCTTGCGACGGCTTGGTTGATACGTTCTCTTCATCCTGAACTCTCAGATCTTCTGGCCCCGACCCATCAGCGGAGGCTGGAATTGCAATAATTGGTAGCTGAGAAAGATACAAAGCCCAGATCGCAAAGCAAGGATTCATATTGACTTTCGAGAAGTCTCAATGTAAGTTTTTGGGTTCGCGGCACAGCTCAGCGGCAGTAGCTCAGTTGGTAGAGCATCAGCTTCCCAAGCTGAGGGTCGCGGGTTCGAGTCCCGTTTGCCGCTCGTAGCCTCGATAACCCCGGCCCGACCGGGGTTATGGTTAAAAGGGGGCCGTTCGCGGCGGTTTCGGGCGGTTAGCTCAGCTGGTTAGAGCGTCTGGTTTACACCCAGAAGGTCGGGGGTTCGACTCCCTCACCGCCCACCACTGGCGTCCATAAGGTGTTGTGTACCAGGCTACTCAGATTGCGGTACAAGAATGAATGACAATAATTCTAAGCGGTGTCTGGCATGCGAGCGCGGATCCGACGTCACCCCGCTAATTGCCGTCGAGTACCGTGGGGAACACCTTTGGATCTGCCCCCAGCACCTCCCAGTGCTGATTCATGATCCAGGTCAATTGGTCGGACGGCTCGCCGGAGCCGAGAATCTTCGTCCGGCCCGTCCTCACGACTAAGACCTTTCGCCGGAGCGTCGTTCGACGCCGCCGGCCTCCCCTCACGCAACTACTTCTACAGCCTCCCGTCCGGGACTACTTCGAGCCACCGGGACCTTTCAGATATCAAGCAAGGCCGTTGATTCCTATGCGAAAACTCCTTCCACTCCTCACATTCATGTTCGGCTGTCTGCTTTGCGTTAGCAACGGGTATGCCCAACCGCAGGAACTCGTAGATCAATTCGAGTCGCGCGAACATACGGCGGACGGTTTCACCATCCCGTACCGACTTTTCATCCCGAGTCCCCTCAACCCTGCGGTCCAGTATCCGCTGATTCTAACCCTGCACGGTTCCGGACAACGCGGAAGTGACAACGAGAATCAGATCGCCACCAATCGAGTTGCCACGACATGGGTTGAAACGAGTGCACAGTCAGCAAACCCTGCCTTCGTGGTGTCGCCACAGGCCCCGACGAATGGTACCTGGTCTATAGGATCCGGTGATCCTGAAGTGATTGGCGTGGAACTGGCCACGACGATGGATCTTCTTGATAGCCTCGCCTCCGAATTCAATATCGACCTCGACCGCGTCTATGTGACCGGACTGTCCATGGGTGGCATCGGCACGTTCGAGGCGGTCTTCCATGACCCCGAACGTTTTGCCGCCGCCATTCCCATGAGCGGCGGCTATGTCCCGAGCGCACTATCGCGATTCGGCGATGTCCCCTTCTTTGTCTTTCATGGGAAGAAGGACACGGCGGTACCCTGGGTGTTTTCAACTCAGATGGTCTCCGCGTTTGAGGAGACGGGTCGAACAGCTGTATACACCGATTGCGGTCCGTTCCAGTGTTCGGAAATGTCGGTGGCTGAATTGGACTCCGCGCTTGCGACACGGCCAAACCTCGTATTCGTCAGCCACCCGAACGACGGGCACGTGATCTGGGAAGAATCCTATGACAGCCGCGGGCTGCACGCGTGGCTTTTTGATCAACATCGATTGGTGCCGGACGCAATTCAGTTCAATGCTCCGACCGGCTACCCGACATGGAGCGGGACTTCGACCATTGAATGGACCGCGCCCAATCCCGGCGACCGCGTGGAAGTATGGTTCAGCCCGGATCACGGCCAGACGTGGAACCTGGTGGACTCCGGAATCCCCAACACGGGGTCATATGCTTTTGACACACAGGCTTTCGGTGATACGCCGTTTGGGCTTCTGAGGATCATGCTCGTCGGACCTGACGGCCTCGTATATGCACGCCAGCGATCGACTCCGTTCCAGATAGACAATGGATCATCCGGTACCCCGATAGTTCAGCTTCAGGATTTTCCATTTCGTGACCGGGTGATTCCTCCAGGAGCTCCTGAGGATTTCGTCGACGGGCTTCTGGTAACGGACACGACGCTGACACTGCGATTTCGGGCTGGTGACATCGACTCACCTTCGCTGGACGTCGCCCTGTTTTACAGTTCGGACGGAGGCGCAACGTTCGAGACGATCGACACGTTCTCCCACGAGACCAGCGGCGATCTGCGTTCGGTCATCGTCGACATGACCTCTTTGCCAAACGCGCCGGAGTCTCAGATCCGCCTTGACGTCTCGGACGGCGCAGCGACCGTTTCCTCGACGACCCCCATCTTCTCAAAACAGACCCCTCGCAACAGCAGTTCGTACATCGAGCAGGTCGTAGGCAACGGGCGTCCTGTGATTTCGATCAATTTTGTTGCACCCGACCTGTTGACGAACCATCGGTATCGAGTCGACTTCAGTGTCACCGAGAGCGAGTCGACCGTTCGTGGAAAATCGACAGCAGAACTGAAGACATATGCGGTGACGGACCTGGATCTGGGAGTCCAGATTTTCTCGGGCTTTCCTGTATCACTGCGCGAGAGTCCGGTCTTCGACGGGATCAGATTATCGATCCAGGATGCGCCCGATGGCGTCGATACAGATCAGACGAGGTGGATTACTGGAGACACGGACATGCCGATGACCATCGCATCGCAATCCCCGAGTTTCGGAGCGTTGTTGGCGACGCCCAATGACTATCGCATCACCATCACGGAGGGGGTGGCGGATACTTCGAAAGCGCTCTTTGGATTCAGCGCCAGACTGATGCGGTTCACGGTCGAGAATGTAACCGCAGGGGAACCTCGAGATGTTATTTTCCTGGATCGCGGGGACGGTACGCTCGGCTTTTCGGATCGGCTTTATCTACTCGAAGAAGACGATGCGGGAGAGCTGGCTCTGGCGTGGTTCTTGACGGTCGGAACGCCGACTGTCGCCCCCGAACCGGGAGATGTCTTTGAAATGGTCACCCATAAGCCTCTTAGTGACGGCGACTCTTTCGAGTTCGTCGGGGCTATCGGTGTTGCCGTTGAGGAAGACGGCATGCCCGATGATTTTCGGCTCGGACACAACTATCCAAACCCGTTCTCGCGATCGACAACGATTCCGTACCACCTCGCCTCAACAGCCGACGTCGAGTTGACGATCTTCGACGCAATAGGAAGGCGGGTAGCCGTGTTGGTGGATGAGCAACAGTCCGGTGGGAGTCATACCGTGACCTGGGATACAACGCTCATGCCGAGCGGTGCGTACTTCTCAAGGCTCAAGGCTGGTGGCTTCCAACAGACGCGCACGCTGCTTCTGTTGAAGTAGTTCGGTTGCAACTGAACTCGCCTTCCAGCTCTGGCCGATGCTGCTCAGGTTTTCCCCGGGGAGTCTAGTATCCCGAATACTACACCTTCAGATCCCGGGACCCGTTACTGTACCTGTACGGCAGAAAAGGAGATGAAACGATGAAAGAGAACGAATTACCTCCCTACGATACGAGCGACAATCCAACGAATTGCTGCCCTCGATTCAACAAAGAAGGCTGGGATGAACGCGATCTGCAATTCGACGAGAAGCTGTTCCTCAAAGCTGAGACCAGGAGCGTCTTTCACATTCCAATTAACATGGGTTCGGTGTTTGCCCGGGCATTTGCTGATATCGACAGTGCCGACGCGCGCAATGATGACGACTTTATCGTGTTGTCGCGAGACCCGTCAAACTGGAAGGGCGAGCATTACTTCTCGGTGACTCACGACGTTCCCGGCCACGAGATGGTGCGCCTGTCAGGGAATTATGTAACGAAGGTGTTTGAAGGTCCATTCCGGGAAATCGGGAAGTGGGAAAAAGAAATGGAGTCGTTTGTCAAGTCTCAGGGGCAACAGACAAAGAAGAACTACTATTTCTATACGACGTGCCCGAAATGCGCAAAGGTCTACGGCAAGAACTACGTCGTTGGGGTTGCCGAAGTTGAACCCGCGAGTGTCGCGGCCTGAGTGGACGCGCATCAATCGGTGGCGCCCAACCTCTCCAGACTCGCCGTTTCGGTGTCGGATGCTTTGTGTTCACTGGAACTAACCGGACTCGGTCGTTGAGGTCAGGAGATGCGGCGGATGAGAGATGAGACCCAACAGCCCTCGGGACTAATCTCTGTGCTCCTGGATCAATCTGCAGAGTTTGGCGATCGTGACGATGCGGCAATGGACCTTGCGTCCTATGACGACCCTGTCGTCGCGAAAGCACTCCTTAGAATTGTTCTTGATCATTCTGAGAACGAGGACTTGATCGATAGTGCAGGGGAGTCCCTTGCCGCCGTGTGGTCCCGGTCTGCACGCGAGGACTCTGTCCTGCTGAAACGCATGCACCCCGCCAGACAGTTCTTCGCAAGAGAACCATAGCAATCACGGGGGCACATCACGCTGCAGTTCGCGGTAGCGGTCTGCGTCGAAGACAGCAGGTCCGACGGAATGGACAAGGGAGGGGCCTGGCGATGCAAAACGAATAGGCGCGATTTAAGTCTGCCTTTTTCCCGGCCGATACCCCTCGCGCTAACCGTACTCTCTCGGCACTAACGCAATTCCAGTGCCGTAGACCGGATGTTCTCAAGCAGTTCTCTTTCGCTCCTGAATGGAGCAAAACCATCCGTCCTATACGGGTGAAGGAATGGGCTCGGTCAACGCCAGACGTTGGCCCGCGTACCCGCATTACTTTGCGGCGCCCATTACATACAGGTCCCATCTGCGCGGGCGGGGCCAGAGTCAACCAAGCTCTGGTCCAACACATGAATACGCGCAAGCTTCTCTCGACACTGGCCACTGCCGCACTGATCCTTTTCGGCAGTTCTCTCCTCTCCGCATGTAGCGACTCCCTTGTAGGAGAAAGCCCGGAAGCGACCATCGAGTCGACCGATCTCCGGGCCGGCAAGCAGCTTGAACGCTACTTCCGAGAGGTGCCTCCGGCTCCTCAGGACGACAACAGCACGGCGACCGACAGCACGTCAGCACCTGCGAAGTAGACACGAATGCGCCTCTTGAGCGCCCAGACTGACGCGGTAGAGTCAGATCGGGAGCTCTCGTTGCCACGCGCCGCACCTCTTCAACTCTGCGAATCCGCACGCGATCAACCTCATCTCTTCCAAGACCTCTCATTCCAATGAACACTTCTTTCGAACGATACAGCCTCTTCGTCGCGATCCTGACGATGGTCGTCCTCGCCTTCACAGGCTGTGCGAACGACACAATGACCGCGGTCTCGGACGACGCACCGCAATTCGACGAAGTTAACTTCTCGAAACTGCGCCACGCGCATCTGCTCGACAGCAACTCGGATCGAATGGGCAAGGGTGGCACGGCGGCTCTTCGCGAAGCGACCGTCGAACCAACTGACGACTCGGGGCTCGTCCTCGGGACCGGCGGCGACGCGACCGTGGACGCCGATGTCGACCTCATTCTTGGCCTACGCGACGACTTCGACTTTACGCTTGAAGCCAGCAAGTTTCTGTCACGGTACAAATTCCTCTCACGCTATAAATTCCTGTCGCGCTACGCCTTCAACGGTATGGCGGTGTCCGTAGATCAGGCTCTTCTTGACGAATTCCTGCGCCAGATCGAATCAGACCCGGATGTCGAGTGGGTGGAGCCGGATATCTTCATCGGTCTCCCGGGTCAGCAGGGCACGTCGTCAAACTCGCACCAAAAGCTCCCCTGGGGTGTGGAGCGGATCGGCGGAGTCCAGAGCTCGACGGTGTCGGGGGACGGAGACGGCCAGATTATGGGAGTTGACCTTGTGGTTCTGGATTCAGGCTATCCGCAACATAACATCAATCGTACCGCGGCGACCAACTACACCGAGTCCAACTGGTTGTACGACATGTACGGCCACGGTTCACATGTGGCCGGTACGGCTGGCGCGTGCGACAACAACTACGGAGTTGTGGGTGTTGCACCGTGCCTTTCGATCTGGTCCATGAAGGTCCTCGATGACGAAGGAGAAAGCGAGATCTCAACGGTTGTCATGGCGCTCGACCGCGCCATCGAGCGAAAACTTGCAAATCCAGGACGACCGATGGTCATCAACATGAGCTTCGGCGCGACAGTCGGTACGACAGAGTACAACGCCCTGGACCTTGCCGTGCAGGCCGCCATCGATGCCGGAATCACGGTTGTGATTGCAGCCGGCAATGAAGGCATCGATGCTTCGACGATCACACCGGCCCACGTGGCGGACGCGATCACCGTCGGTGCGTACGATGTCTACAATCGTTTCGCCTACTTCTCAAACTTCGGACCTATGGTAGATCTGCAAGCTCCAGGCGTCGACATACTCTCTACCGGCAACGGTCAGAAAGGAAGTTGGAAGGGCGTCCTGATGAGCGGAACGTCCACGGCGGCCCCGCACGTCGCCGGAGCAGCAGCATTGTACCTCTCACAGCATCCGTCAGCGTCTCCAGCCGAGGTAAGAGAGGCGCTGCTGGCAAACGCGGTGGACATCGTCCACGGAGCTCCGGTCAATACAACAACCAGGTCCGTCTGGGTCGGCAACTTTTAGAACACAACAGCTCTTTGGCGGGCCACACCCCGCTAAGACCATAGCCCATAGTATGAGATCATGCGCTTAGCCGCGATCATCCGAGAAATCGACAAAGCCGTGTTCCAGCGACGAGGAACAATCGGCGAGTGGAGTATCGGTGTAACCGATGACCCGGATGGAATGAGGCACGCGATGACGGCGTCCGGATTTGACATCAGTCGCTGGCACCAGTGGGAAGCGGATACGACTTCAGACGCCCTGGCCGTCGGGAATCTCTTCGTCACACTCGGAATGAACGGAAGTGGCCTGGACGAGACGCAATCCACATCAGCCACCGTCTTCGTGTTCATCGCATCTCATTCCAGTCACGTGGATGCAGCCATACGCCAGTTGGCGTAATTCTCGTTCACCGATCCCGGGTTACTCAAATCCGGACGGACGTACTACCGTCCGCACGGGTCTTGCTGGAACGTAGACTGAGTTTGACCGACGCCCCGGC
>JABDKH010000230.1 GCA_013002345.1 Rhodothermales bacterium | reverse complement strand
ATCTGACACCTCTTGCGCCGCCCAGGCTCGGCGAACGCACTGCACCCTTGTGAAGGAACCACCAATCTCCTTCCGAAAAACCCCCCCGCTCGTGGAAACCAGAAGCCCCAGATTGGAGTGGCTGATGTCAGATATAGTGCCTTCGATGCCCTCTTTTCTACCGAACACACGAACTGGAGAACCATAATCAATACGAACTAGTCCATTGCTGTTTAATGCCAGCCAGAGGTTACCCTCGTGATCCTCAGAAACGAAGTTCACGACATCATCCGGCATACCGGTACTTTTGTCGAAAACCTCTATCAATTCGCCACGAATGTCTGAGACGACGAGACCACCGCCAAGCGTGGCTAGAGCATATTCCCCGCTTGAGAGAAGTCTACCATTGTAGACCCCGAAGCGCTTTATGTACGCTGTGATGCCCGTGTCAACGGCGTTGATTCCACGCCCGTTCATATGAAAGAGACCGTCGTCCCGCGAAACTACAGTTAATGTGTTGTCTGAGAATGGGAGTATTGCCGACACACGCATTGTCGAAAACAACTCCCCGGCTGGGACAAGATTGAATGTGCCGCCCGTGTACTCTAGGAGACCTACGTCTATTTCCCTGACGAAGAAACGATCATGGACTCCAAAGAAAGTGTGGAAGCCGCTCTTCGAAACCCAAAACTTCATGCGGTTTCCATCCCACAAGAAGATGACGCTCTTGGTCTGAAAGAACACCCCAGAACTCGACACCACGGTCGTCCAAACGTCACCGAAGTCTCGGTGCTTGGGAGGAATACTCTCGACCAGCGATCGGAAAACAGGATCCCCGGTAGTCGAAAGTTCAAGGTATCCAAACTCACCTTGAGCACCGACATAGATCTTGCCCGACCTATCCGTTGCGAGTGACCGCACCGTGGTTCCATTGGTGGTCCTGATCACTTTCCACTGATTGCCGTCGTATTGAAGGATTCCGTCTCGATTTCCTACATATACGAACCCCCGACCATCCGACACGATCGCCCAATTTTGAGGGTACGCGCCGTATTCTTGGGGAGTAAAGTGTTCTATTTGTCTCGGGCGACCCAAAGCGGACGCCGTCGCGCTACCGTCCCCAAGCAGTCCTAAGATCGCCAGCACTAGCATGAATGACATCGTTGTCGCCAATAATCGCCGGACACTGAAGTATACACACAAGGGAAATGTCGGCCGTGGCGACGGTATCTAAAGCGCGAGAGTTCTGACGGGGTTAGGTGTTCGAGCAATCACCGCAACTTGCTTCTGTGCTGGCAAATGGCTATTATTCTGCTGTATCATTGTGAGACACAGTTCGAGATTTACTGGGCAAGTGCCTCTTTCATTGTCCAAGCGAATCTCTAGAAGTTTCGCCTAGGCGAAGGTATCCACATGGGCAGAGTTTCGATCTTTACTACCTGCGTGTTATTGATTTCGGGGCTGGTGATATCTGGCTGCACTGCAGACTCTATTATCGGACCGACGGAAGCCACTCTTGTTGACGGCACATACGGCCAAGGCGGCGACGGGCATAACAACGTTGATAACGACGGCGACGGACATAACAACAAGAATGAGGGTGACGGTCACAACAATTAGGCCGTCTATCTGTTGTTGAGTCCCGGGGGAAACTCTCCTGTCCAGTGTCACCTTCCTCCTTACAGGTAGCGTCCACAGCAATTCAAGGGCGCTCCGCCAACTAAGCTCTCTCACTTCCTCAGGATTCGTCTGTAAAGTCCTCTTCGTCGGACCAAGCAGCCCCGAACCCCCTCCATTCCAGGGCTTCGAGACGCATCGACTGACCGTATCCTCCAACCACGGGCCTCGCTTCTTCTGGGGTGTTCATCGCGCCTTTTCGGAAGCCCTCCACCTCGCCGGCATCGCACCCGCCGGAATCATCCACGCAAGTGACCTTTACGCCCTGCCCGCGGCGCGATCCGCCGCACACCGCACTGGCGCTAAACTCACATACGACGCACGTGAACTGTACCCTCACGTCTCATCCACCGTCGGCCGACCGTGGGTTTCGTCGTTCTGGCGCTACGTTGAAGCCCGCAATATTGCCTCATGCGATGCCGTCTTCACCGTCAACCAGTCCATCGCCGATCAAATCTCACAACAGTATCACGTTCCCCTACCGACCGTTGTCGAAAACGTCCCCCCATTACGCCCCCTCCAGCCGTCCAACGTATTGCGAAACAGACTGGGACTTCGCGACAAAACACCGATTATCCTGCACCAGGGACACATTCGAAAAGATCGGGGCTGCACCATACTAGTAGAAGCGGCTGCCGTCGTCCCTGACGCTCACTTTGTGTTCCTGGGTGACGGCCCGCTACGCGCGTCCCTCCAAGACCTGGCGGCGTCTCTCGACATACAAGATCGAGTGCATTTCCTTGATCCAGTCCCTCCCGACCAATTGCTCGACTATACCGCATCGGCAACCGTCGGTGTAACGTTGCTCGAGGACACCTGTCTGAACCATCACCTGGCGCTCCCAAATAAACTTTTCGAATACCTGATGGCGGGAATACCCGTCCTCGCCAGCGACCTCCCTGAACTCAGCAAAATCGTCTCACAATTCGACATAGGCCGACTTGCTGCACCTGGAAGCGTGGACCATGTGGGCGAGCGGCTGCGCGAAATGATCTCCGCTCCGGATCAGTTGGACACCTGGAGATCAAATACCGGGCGCGTATTTGAAACAATCAACTGGGAAACGGCATCTGAGAGATTCCTCAACGTATTCCGTAGACTCAGAGACTCCTAGACGTTAGACGTGCCTCGCTCAGTCCTCCTCACACTTTTCCTGTCCTGCGCCCTACCTGGCGTAGCCTGGAGCCAATCCGCGAGCGAACCGGCCGAAGGCGTCAACTGGCTCGCGTTTGAGGACGGCCTGCAAATCGCCGTAGAAAAAGACCGCCCCGTGCTCGTTGATATCTATGCTCCCTGGTGTGGATGGTGCTCGCGACTCCAGACAGACGTCTATACCGTACCGGATGTTCAGGCCTATCTGGCGAATCATTTCACCGTCACACGACTCAATATTGATTCGGTTGATGATGTGGTAAATTTTCGAGGCTACGAACTTACATCGGCCGAACTCGCAATGGGGCTCGGTGCGAGCGGTACACCCACAACCGTCTTCCTTGACGCCAGCGGAGACTACATTACGCGTCTTCCTGGATTTGTCGGTGCCGGGGAGTTTCTGCAGATCCTCACCTTTATCGGATCGAAGGCCTACGTCTCGGAGTCGTTCGAAACTTTCGTCGAAACGAACTAGCTCTCTCGATCAACGGACGATCGCGACAAGTCCCTTCCGTGTCCGACAGTTGCGACGACCATGCGAGGCAGTCCCGCCAGATCAGCGCTGAGTCGAACGTCTGACAGGCCCTTCCGGCGCGCCAGAACCGCAACCTGCGACCCATAGTCGCTGTGCACTTCCGCCACAAGCCTGCCGCCGTTCACAACAGTCTCCGACGCACGATCAATCAGTGCTCGATAGTATCGAAGTGGATCCAGTCCTGCATCCAGAGCCTCGACTGGCTCGTGCTGAATAATCTCCTTCGGCAGAGCCGCAAGCTCCCGGGTCGGTATGTACGGAGGATTGGAAACCATGACATCAAAACCGTACCCGACAGCTGCCATCGATTGGCCTTTCTCGACATCCGCAAGTAAGAATGTCACCGGTAGGTCGAGTTGCGCGCTGTTGGTTCTTGCCAGTGCCAGCGCGTCCTCACTGATATCGCACGCGACAATCTGACCATCAGGCCGCTGCGACTTGACGGCGAGCGCGATGCAGCCGCTGCCAGTTCCCACATCAAGCACCCTGCATCCCGGCACGCCTTCCGTAAGTCGGAGAACCTCATCCACAAGTAGTTCCGTCTCCGGACGCGGAATGAGAGCCCGGTTGTCGACCTCCAGCCGCAGTCCATAAAACTCGGTCCAACCGACGATATATTGGATTGGCTCTCCAGTCGCCCGGCGCACCAGCCCGCTTCGAACAATGTCCTCGGCCGCCGACGTTACCTCCACTGTCGAGTGTACGATGATCTCGGTTCGAGTCATTTTGAGCACATCTCCCAAAAGCCAGTCGACGCAGACACCGGCCGCCTCGACACCCACGTCTTTGAGGCTCTCGATCGCTTCCTTCCTTAGTGCCCTGAGTTGCATCTCGAGTCTGTTGTGCTTCCAATGGGATAGCAGATCACGCCACAAGACAAAATGTCGGCAGCCTCTACCTTCGTCGCACCTTCATAAAGACATGTGTATATTTCCGCCCCTACGCCGATATACGACGCATCTTCCCACGGCCGACCGGCGTGCACCTGGCCTGCGTCCTGACTCCCCAATTTCGTGTGCGCCTACCAACAATGTGAAATGAATACACGTCAGAAACTCGATGTAATCGCAAACAACTTATGGTGGAGTTGGCATCCAGAGGCTCTGGATGTCTATCGGCAACTCAACCCCGATGTCTTTCGTGCATCCGGCAACAATCCTGTCAAGGCGCTACGCTATGCAAACGAAGATGTGCTGCAAGACAGGGATTTCGGAATCGCTGTCGATGAGTTATTCGATCGTATGGCCGCCTATCTCAATGCGCCGGGAGAGCTGAGTGACATCCCCCCGACAGCCTATTTCTGTATGGAGTATGGTCTTCACGAAAGCCTCCCTACGTACTCGGGCGGTCTGGGCATCCTGGCAGGTGACCACACCAAGGCGGCGTCCGATCTCGGATTGCCCCTGACCGCGGTCGGACTCTTCCTTCGAGAGGGCTACTTCAAGCAGCATTTCAGTCCCGAAGGACTACAGCAGGCCGACTATCCCTGCCAACCCGTAACCTCCCTCCCCACGACCCTCGCCGTCGACGATCAGGGCCAGCCGGTGACCGTGACCGTGGACCTTGGAACACAGCCCATCACCCTTCGCGCATGGATCATACATGTTGGCAAGACAAAACTGATCCTGCTCGACTCCGACATCCCGCCCAACCCGTTTCCCTATCGCTTCCTCACACGACGTCTCTACGCAGGAAGTCGAAGAACCCGCATACGCCAGGAAATCCTGCTCGGCATCGGCGGGCTTCGCATGATCCGCGCTCTCGGGTTGAACCCCGAGCGCTTCCACATGAACGAAGGCCACAGCGCATTCCTGGCACTCGAGCTGCTGCGCGAGCAACTGGATAGTGGCACACCTAGACCGGAAGCGGAAAATTGGGTTCGAAGCCACTGCATATTCACTACCCACACACCAGTCAAGGCCGGACACGATCGCTTCGACCCTCAGCTCCTCCTGGACCAACTGTCGGTCTTCCGAGAGTCACTGCGAATATCTGAGGGCGAGTTGATGGCCTTTGGCCGTGCCAATCCGAATGACCTTACCGAGGCGTTCACCATGACCATCCTCGGCCTGAAATTGTCAAGCTTCGCAAACGGAGTTTCCAGACTGAACGGCGATGTAGCTCGCGCTCAGTGGCACCATCTTTTTGCCAATCGGCCTGTTGACCAGGTCCCGATCGGACACATCACGAACGGAGTACATCTCCCCACGTGGACTAGTCCTAAAGCAAGACCGTTTCTCGACAAACATGTTGCGCGCTGGAAGGACGATCCCGATGCATGGAATCGTGTTGATGATATCCCTGCCGCAGAGCTATGGGCCTATCGTCGTCTCCTCAGGGGAGCACTCGTAGACTATGTAACGCAGAAAGTAAAAAGCCAGACCCTTCCACAGAATCCGCAACTGGATCCGGATCTCTTGACGATCGGTTTCGCTCGACGTTTTGCAACCTACAAACGCGCTCCACTCTTCTTCTACGAGATCGAGCGTGCCATCGAGTTCTTTGCATCGTTCGACCGGCCCCTGCAGATGATCTATGCTGGCAAGGCTCACCCCGCTGACGTCCAGGGCAAAGAGTTTATTCAACACATTTATGAGCTCACTCAGCTTCCAGCTCTGTCGGGGCGCCTCGTGTTTCTTGAGAACTATGATATCGAGATCGGGCGCATGCTGGTCTCCGGAGCCGACATCTGGCTCAATAATCCACGACGTCCTTACGAGGCGAGCGGCACCAGCGGCCAGAAGGTCGCAGTTCATGGTGGCCTGAATCTCTCGATCCTGGATGGTTGGTGGCCGGAGGGCTATGACGGCACCAACGGGTGGTCTATCGGGACTGACTCATCGGCCACGTACATGGATCCGGAGGAACAGGACCGGCAGGACTCAGCCTTCATCTATGAGGCGCTAGCGGACTCGATCCTTCCCGCTTTTTACGAGCGGAATGAAGATGGTATACCGGACGCATGGATCGCCAAGATGCGTAGCGCGATGAAGAAGTTGACCTATCAATTCTCGGCGCGTCGAATGGTGCGTGACTATGCCGCCAACTACTACTCCATTCCCGCACACGCAGCAGTGAAGTAGCTAACAGCCCGTCAATCGATGTAGCGAACCTCGAACGGGCCCATTAGCTCTCGACTTCCCGCGAACGGCTCCCGACTGACAGAATCTACGCGCGCACCTCGTGGGCCCGCAGCTGCTGAGCGAACCAGAGCGTCGAGCGATGCCTTAAGGCCTTCTGCTTCGACAACAACCGAGGCATCATCTTCATTGCGGACCCAGCCACGAAGCTCCAATGACCGGGCGCGCGATCGAATGAAGTGTCTGTATCCCACACCCTGGACTCGGCCGACGATGCGGAGTCGAATTCGCTCTATCTCTTCGCCCAAATCGGTCATCTCAGCTCAGAGGACCCAGTCCTACAATAGCCCTGCAGTGTTCGTCCACGACCGGAAACCGTCGACAAGCTGGTCGAATGACTCAAGCGCAAACAACTCTTCCTGCACGTGCCACACATCGTAGTCTTGCTCAACGATTCGATCGGGATCAAACGGATGAACAACTACGTCATCGGAAAGAGCGTGAAGCACCTCGTTCCTGGACGATAAGATTCCGGCCCCGAATACTCGCGTTCCTTCGGTCTGACGGATGAGTCCAAACTCGACGGTAAACCAGTGCAACCTCTCCAGGCGCGGACGATCTGCCCCCTGACCTTTCAGAGCGGCCTGACCGAAGAGATGATAAAAGTCGGCAAACGCAGGCTCCGTCAACATCGGCATGTGGCCGAAGATATCGTGGAAGAGATCCGGAGCGGGTGTGTAGTCGAGTTCCTCCCGGCCGCGAATGTAGTCCGTGGACGGAAAGACCCGTTGCGACAGCAGGTGAAAGAAATCCTTTTCGTGGATCAGGCCTGGCACGCGGGCAACTTGCCAGCCCGTCGCCTTCTGCAACCGGTCACTGAGCTCCGCGAGATATGGAATTCGATCCGGCTGGAAATCAAGCATCTCGATACCGTCCATGAAGGCGTCACCCGCACGACCGCGCAGCAGTTCAACCTGTCGCGCGAACAGTATCGCCCACGTCTCGTGGTCCAGGTCTGGATACTCAGGATACCTGATCTCATTGCCGACCGGCACCCCTGACGGCGGAAGGTGCTGCGGGACACATCTCGGATCCACGCCGTCCGCCGCCGCCTTTTCGTAGGCAGACAGATCGTCTCGGTGCAGGTCTTCTCCGCGTATCAATGACTCAACCATTCTGCCGTGCCCCTTGCTGATTCTACGACGATTCCACGTTGGAAGCGCTTCCAACCAGATCTTACGAGCGCCCATCGACCCAGATCCCATCGGGTTCTACTATGGATCGGAAGGCTGGCCCGGCCTGCCAAGCAGCGTCCCGATGACCACGTACCCCAGGAAGGCGACCCCACCAAATGCCATCGTAGTAGCGGTGAGTCCTACTGCTCCCTCGGACAGATAGTCGGCCATGACCAGCGGCAGTTCAAATATCAGAGCAAAAAAGACGCCGCCGATAATGATACTCGACCACGAACCAAATGCGCGATTGTCAAACACGAGATCAGACCAATAAACCGGCAATGATGGATCCGACGAAGGCGACTCCAGCCACCAGGAGCGCGTAGGGCATCTGCGTGTCTATGTGATCAACGTGATCACACGCAGCCGACATCGATGACATAATGGATGTATCAGACCGTGGAGACGCGAAGTCACCAATAACACCCCCGGACATGAGGGCTCCCAGCATGAGTGGCATGTGAACTCCTGCGCCCGCCGCCAGTGGCAACGCAATCGGAATCGTCACAGCGAAAGCAGTCCACGATGAGCCCGGCATAAAGGAAACGAAGCGAGTGACCAGAAAGATGAGACCTGGAAGCCACCAGGACAGGGCACCGGCACCAACTATGTCGACGACATAGTCGCCGAGGCTCAGATCCCGTGAAACCTGACCCAGTGCAAGGTGGCCGGCAAGATAACTCGTCTCAAACAACCACCGAAACAAATCGCACCGTGAATCGACGAATCGACACTCGACCTTCGGGCACTCAGTTTCGAAGCGGCAATCCCGAATCCTCTAACGGACAGCGGGCGCAGGCCTCCACTTGATGTTGCAACCGAGAGACGGATGCTGCTCCGACCCGACGAGTCCGGTGGCGAGCAACTCGTCGAGTGCCGTTCGAAGATCAGACCCGTTTGGCTCTCCCTGGCCGGGTCGGGACGAATCCAGCCGACCGCGATAAACGAGTCTTCGCAGCGAATCATATACGAAGAAGTCGGGAGTGGCCTCCGCGCCGTACGCGAGAGCGACCTCCTGCGTCTCATCGTAGAGATACGGAAAAGGATAGCCGAGACGCTCTGCGTCCGCGGTCATGGCCTCGAACGAATCGGCCGGATAGGCCGCAGCGTCATTTGAATTGATGGCGATGAACTGTACGCCCATCGTCGAATAGTCTTGAGCTATCCTCACCAGCTCGGGTTGCACATGCTTTACGAAAGGACAGTGATTGCAGATGAACATGATGACGACGGCACGTGCGTCGACGAAGTCATTCAGGCTTCGATACGCAGCGTCGACTTTATCGACCGAAGGGTTGCACGTCGCAAGCCGAAAGGGCGGCGCCGTCGTTCCGAGCTCGACCATCCTTGAGTACGTTCGTGCCATTCTTCAATTTGTCTTAGGAAGCCGCCCTATCCTTTCAGGCGTTCTTCGATGAGCGGAGAAATGGTCGTCCCTCGGATCTTGTCGAAGGGACTGGCTACTGTCGATGCGATGTTGGCTATGTGTGAGCTGACCCGGCTTAACATGCGCGCTGCGAGAGCAAGAACGATCGCCTGATTTGGGCCTACCCCGTCCGACACGGCCAGATTTGACACAAATAAAGACAGTCTCTCCTTGACGTCCGCATGCTCCGTCATCAGAAGAACGGCTTCCCGATCATCACCTGTTGCGAGGCTGCCACGAACACGGCCAAGCATGCCTACGATTGCGTCCCGTGCATGGCGAAGTGGATCAACAACTTTGCCCGTCCGAGGCTCGCTGGCCAACGCAGCCGTCTCAGCAAGAGACTTCGCCAGATCACCGATTCGTTCTGCCTCGTGTACAATGCTCAGGAGCTTCAGACTGAAAACGAGGTCCTGTTTCGGATTCACCGACAGGTGCTCCAGAAGAACACGTCGCAAATCCACTTCGCGACTGTTAATCATCGCATCAAGTTCTTCAAGATCTTCGTCGAGAACCTCGTTGTCGAGCAGATGACCAGTCGCCGCGGCAATCATCCGCTCGCCGGTATTGATCATGACGCTTATGTCTTGCAGCGCCTGACTGACGAGCGGTGTACGATCACCTTTGAATAAGTCGAAAATTCCCATTGCAGTCCCTCCGCGGAGCGCCGTGCACGTCGCCGCTACTTTCACCGCTCAGTCCAGCAATCGCAACTCCGTTCCCGGGTAGTAATGTTCCAGAATAGCATCTGCCGAATATCCTGACAGGGCCATTCCCAACGCTCCCATCTGACAGAGTCCGACGCCGTGTCCCCAACCGCAGCCCCGAAGTCGAAGATACCCATCCTCCCTGAACGTCTCTGAATTCAAGACTTCAAACGCAGAAGAGTATAGAAACGACTCACTGAACATCTGGCGAATCGCATACTCACTTTTTAGCTCGTGCGCTACAGGCTTGCCATCATCGTCCCGACCACGAATAACCAGGTGATTGATTCTCGCGCTCGCGCCACGCGAGTTAATGTCTAGTCCATCAATGCTATTCCAATTCTGGCGATAGTAGTTCGCCAGATTCTGACGAAGCACCGATAGCTTCAGATCACTTTGCCAGCGATAGTAACTCCCGGTCTCGTCAACTTTGCCCAGCATGGCCTGCAGATCCACACCCTCAAAACGTACGGGGGCACAGAAGGCATCATCATAACCGAAATAGCTATCGAACTGGTCAAAGTGTGCCTCCCCGTGAGCGCTTGGAGAATCCCACAGGGGTATGAGATAGGGAACCGATAAGCCATCCCACACTGCCGTGTAGTCTTCCACGAGGCCGCCGCAGTTCTTGGAATAGCGCGCGTCGATAACCCGTCCATCATAGGCAAGCACTCGACCGGCCGTATCGCGAGCCGCTTTGATAGAATGCGGGTTCACGTATGTGCTCCCGTGGTACCGTTGACAGCAATCGTCGTTGCAGACGTCAAATCCCTCCGCGGCATGCTTCTGCTCGACTAACGCGAGCGACCAGCACCGGGCAACGACCGTCTGCGCGGCCAGCAACTCGGAGGGGGCGGCAGCTCCCATCTCAGATGTCGCAACACACGCCACGTAGCTCTCTACGTCGACCGTGTTGATCACCACAAGAACTCCTTCCTCGACCGCGACCGTCAGTGTACCCGGAAGAGTTACACTGATATCCTTCTGCCAGTGAAAACCACGTCCCGTTCGTGTCGGCTCAACGGCGAGCCCATCGCCGGGCTTGAGGATTTGAACGTTATCGTCCGTTCGTAGAGTCAGTGTCTCAACGATTACCGTGTCGTCACCGGTCGCGATTAGGAGCGAACCATCCTGTATCCCGACATCTAGGGACCTCACGCCGGGCGGGATTCGAACCGAACTGTCCGGCGAAGAATCCGAATCCCAGCCAAACGAGACAGCCGTCTGCCGGTCCTCACGGAGAACAATTCCGACTCGCAGCCGGGTACCGTCAAGCCCTGTTGAAATAGGCATCTACTGCGGCCCCCAGGGCCGGGGCATTGCGCAACTCCGAGTGCACGATGAGTCCGCTCCGAAGGCGCTCGTTCGCCCTCAGATAGTGTTTCTTGATCTCTGATGCGAGATCCGAAGCCTGAAGCAACTGAATCAGGCGTTGTTGTACCGGGGTGCTGAAGACCGGAAGGAAATCCGGGTTCTGCCAGATATCGCCCAGACGCTGACCGATGATGATACGGTCGAAGACCTGCCCGATGTAAGGATGCTCCGACGACAGACGTCGATTGCTGTCGACGAGTCGCGCACCTCCGAATCCCCTGGCGAGGGTCACTATCCGATGAAGGACTAGCTGGGCGAGCGCCTCACATGTTTCGCCGGTAATGGATCGAGCAACCTCCTCTCCAGACACGGCCCTCTCAAATATCTGCCACGGAAAAACGCCGTGATTGTTCAGCGCATCGAGCGACAGGCCCATCTGATCGCCGTAACGTCGCTGAATCCCCTGGGCCGAGATCATGGCCTCGTAACTGCGGTCGTCGCTAAACATGATCTCCCACGTCTTCGCCATCCAGTCACGTGTTGCATCAAAAGGCACTGGCTCTCCGCCGAGGAGTAGTGCGTCGGCCACGCCGGTTCCGATCCCAAGGTAGTAAGCGTTACTCACGTCGCGCATCGCACCCGCAGCACCCCAGTGCTCCCCCACTCCACAATAGTCGGCATCACTGCCAAGCGCATGTATGGATTGAAGCGTTGAGTATCCTTGCTCAGCTAGCATCGACTCCAGTTTGTCGAGAAAGCGCGGCATGCGCGGTCCATTCGCCATCGCACTGATACCACGCCTGTCCGGGGTCTTCAGTCCTGGCAAACCAATACCTATCACGACAGGACGATCACCTTCGGGCGCGCACACACCTGAAACAACTCTGCAAAAGCTGTCAAGGAATGCCGACTCCTGTCGGGTCTCATCCTCAAGTTGATGGACATCGCCCGCCCGGTGTTCGGCCAGCTGATCCGCAAGCGGGTGAGGGCGAAATCCGGACTGATACCGCTCCGAGTCGTCGTAGCTCACCTCAACGATGGGCTCGACCGGCGCAAATCGAAGGGGGTCCTCCAGAATATCCACGCGGTGGGCAAGGACCTTGCTCGCGCCACCGTCGACACCGATCAGAACAACATCAGCCATTCAGAACCTCATTCATTTTCTGCCTTCGCCGAATCGCCTCAAAACGCATATGGTCCTTTGCGTTGTTGTTCCTGTCGACCGTCGCCTGGTCAATGTTGTGATCGGTACCGCCGCCGTGGCGAATCACCTTGTAGATCGGATCCCACACGCGACCCATGCGATGTTTCTCAATCATCCTGAGCACGAAATCGTAGTCCTCTCCATAGTTACGCGCAGACGGACTGACGTTCATATCCAGATATCCAAGATCACGCGCAACCTCAACGTAGAATGAGCGGGGTGCACCTGCGCCATTTATCCGCAGCAGATTATTACGCCCATTCTCTTCGGTCCACTCATCGTGGGTCACGACCGGCATTGACTCCATGCGGATGATATTCCCGTCGGCCTGCTTCTCCCACACTTCGTACGAACCAATCACCATACCAATGGTCGCGTCCTGCTTGTACACCGCCAGAATCTTCTCCACCGCGTCCTCGGCCAGCTGATCGTCGGAGTCCAACTGGACATAAAACTTGCCGCGCGCCAGCCTCAGTCCGGAATTAAGGCAGTATCCGATGTTGTTAACATCTACGACCAGCAACTGCACGTTTGGAGCGTCGGGGCGAAAATTCGATCCGCCCTCCTGGTATGATTTGACCACCGGGATGGTGGGGTCAGCATCGCCTCCATTGACGACGACGATCACCTCCACTTCAGGAATCGTTTGCCGCAACACGGACTCAATCGCGTCTCCGATGAACTCGGGTCTATCGTTGACCGGAATAATCACGCTTGCCTTCAGTGGATAGTCCTTATCCGCGTACGGCACCTTCTCATATGCTGCACCTGGAGCCAGGTAGGCACCCACACGCTTCAGATGAGCCGTCGCGACGGACTCAAGTTCCAGCTGAGATTCCTTACTCTGAAGCAGGTAGTCGAAGACATTCTGACCCTGTCTCGTCTTGGAGACTGTGTACGTCCCTCCGGCGTATCGACTGGCAATGTGCACCATTCGTCCCTGCTCACTCAGCCGGAGACGCAAATCGTAAAGCATGTGCTGCCTGACGTCTGGCTGCAGCGGAAGAGCGCGCGCCAGAGCTGCGGTGCTGATGAGCCAGACGGATCCGTAGTCCATCGATTCTCGCACGCGGCCCGCGTGGTGGTCGAGCAGGTGCTCTTCACTGAGCTGCCCATCGGTGTCGACCTCATAATCAGAGTAGACCATGGACCATCCCGGCGATACATCCGCTACCATTTCCAGCAGATCGATAGCAGAGTCCTTCAGACGTACCGGGTGCGAAGCGACATTGATGAGCAACATCCTCTCGCCGCTGACGCCTTCAAGTACCGAGTTCAGACTCTTCCCGCTCGATTCGGCAATGTTGACAAGCTGGACCTGATGATCGCGCAGCTGTTCCTTCAAAGCGTTGGCCGAACTCTCGTTCTGACCATGAATGATGACGACGTTCAATCCGTGTTCCTCCTGTATGATTTGTCAACCAGAACCCGCGACCGCGGAAGTGACGCAGCTCGGACCGGTTGATCTCGACGCGGTTAGTGAGATTCAGAATTTTCTTCGCCACGGTACAATCCGTGTGCCTCAATGTACCTTCCAACAGATTCCGAAACGAGGTAGCGAGTGCTGCGACCCTCCCGCACCCTTCGCCGAATATTGGTGCCGGATACCGTGATCAAAGGGGCTTCCACAAGTGTGGCGGGAAAACGTTTCTGCTGGAGAATCGGGCTCGCTCCGCGCGGATAAACCAGCAAGTCAGCGAGTTTCAGAATGGATTCAGGGCGATGCCAGTCACCAAGCTCCTCATAGCTGTCGGACCCGATAATGAGGAACAGCTGGCTAATTTCACCGAAACCCCTTCGAAGGTCCTCCAGCGTATCAAGCGTGAAGGAAACACCCCCTCGCCTCAGTTCGATGTCGGACACGTCAAACGCTGGATTTCCGGCAACAGCCGCTTGCACCATCGCAAGACGGTGATGGGGGGCAGGCATGTCCTCGTCCTGCTTATGAGGTGGCGTCGACGCAGGAATCCAGATAATGCGTTCCAAGTCATATCGATCACGAATGAATTCCGCGACGATCAGATGCGCGATGTGTGGGGGGTTAAACGAGCCACCGAAGACACCAAGCCGCATGCGATTCCCCTACGGATCGATTCGCGAGAATATCGAAGGCAACGATACACCGAAGACGCCAGACAAAGACACACACAGCATTACAGTGACACACCTAACTCCGTTCGTCGCCGAAGCGCATCTTCGTACATGCTCTCTGCCTCGGTCAGCACGGGGCTGTCCGGAAAAATCTGACTGAGTCGTTCATAGTTAGCGATTACTCTGGCCAACCGCTCCGGCCTGCGCGTGACGATGCTTTGCTCGCTGAACCGCATGTAGTTACGCATGGCACCCAGCAGGGCATCGTCGGCCCAGGGTGAACCGGGGAAGTCGTCGAAGACTGACTCGAACGTGAGCGCAGCAGCTTCATGGAGTCCTCGTCGTTCATAGAGGAGAGCGGAAGCGTGTCGTTTGCGCGCCAGTTTCTCACGTAGTTCGTTAATCCTCTGCGCAGCGTCTTGAACCCGGTCGTCGGTTGGATATCGATCGATGAAAAGTTGAAGCTGCTCAATCGCCCGTTTCGTGTCAGTCTGGTCTAGCTGGTAGCCGGGTGACCGAGCGTAATATGTCATCGCCATCTCGTACTCAGCCTCGGTCACGCGTGGGTCTCTGCGATAGAGCTGGACGAACCGGTTGTACTCATTGGCGGCCAGAAGCAGGTCCTTGTTGGCCGCATGCGACCGCGCGAGGTATAGCTGAGCATCAGGTGCGTACTCATGGGTACGTCCGAAGTCGAAAACTCCGCGGAAGAACTCTGCCGCTCGGTCATACTTTCCCGCTTCGTAAAGGACCATTCCCTTGTCGAAGGCCTCCTTGGGAGAGTCATAACGAAGCCGACCGCTGCCGGAGCATCCACTCACGGCGACAGCTAGAACAATAATGGCGGATACTTTTGCCGAACGGGACAGGATTGTCATTTCTTGATGGTTCGCTTCGCTGGACTCAGTGGCTACCTAACGACCGGATAGCCCGGATATTGTTGCGAAAGCTCGTGGACGAGAAGGGCTTCTAGAACAGTCCGTTAGAGGCGCTGTTCCCCGCCGCTAACGCAGCAGCTCTGAAGCTCCGTCCTTGTACCGGTGGAAGTAGATGGCCTCGTTCACGTTCCCGTTTCTGAAGTCAAACCGAAGGCCGAGCCCTTGATACGGTGGTGCGTCGTGAAACGCCTCGTGGAGCGGCTTCCCGGCATGCGCGGTGAGCTGCAGAAGGATGTAACGTGTGACGTCGTAGCCGGCGTACGAC
>JABDKH010000229.1 GCA_013002345.1 Rhodothermales bacterium | reverse complement strand
GTCATCAACCCACTGATGGGCCGCTACGGCTACACCATCGGCGGCAAGTGGGTGCCGTTTACCGACTATTCCGACCCGCTGACCCGCGCTACGCTGTTGAAAGACATGCTGGAAATCGTTGACCAGTACAAGAACACGCCGGGTGTACTGATGTTTGCGTTCGGAAACGAGAGCAACTACGGCTTGTCGTGGTCGAGTTTCGAAATCGAGAACCTGCCCGTTGGTGAGCAAAACACGGCGAAAGCGAGATACCTCTACAGCCTGTGGAACGAGGTTATGGCTGAAGGTAAAAAAATCGCGCCCAATCACCCGTTCTCGATCGTCAATGGGGATATCCAGTATATCGATCTGATCAAGGAGCTCTGCACGGACATGGACGTGCTGGGCGTCAACGCGTATCGCGGTCCAAGCTTCACCTCGCTGTGGCGAGAAGTGGATGAGAAGCTGGACGTTCCGGTCGTGTTCTACGAGTTTGGCAGCGACGCCTTTAATGCGCGTACGTTCGAAGAAGACCAGGTCTCGCAGGCGCTGCTTCTGAAGGATCAGTGGCAGGAAATGTACAACAAGGCCGCTGGAAACGGTGAAGAGGGCAACTCGATCGGTGGCTTCGTGTTCGAGTGGCGCGATGAATGGTGGAAGTACCTGCAGATCGAACGGCTCGACGTTCAGGATACCAATGCGTCCTGGTCCAACCAGGCCTACCTGTTTGACTGGGCCGAAGGCAAGAACAACATGAATGAAGAGTGGTTCGGAATCACCGCTCTTGGCACACAGAATTCGGACGGCGTTTTCACCGCACGGCCCAGGATGGCTTACGACGTGTTGGCGGCAATCTGGGCGATGGACCCGTACACGCACAAGAAGGCCGCGTTCAACCAGGGCATCAACGACCTCAACCTGGAAATGTACGCATTAAAGGGCGAAGTGCGGCTGCTCAAAAGTGAAAACAAGGAGCAGAAGCAGAAGCTGACATTCACCGGCGGCAGTCTCCAGGGAGAAATGGTCGTCAAAGGAGAGGATGTCGCCATCAAGGAGCAGGGCGAGAATGGCCTCGAATTCAGTGATGGCCAGATGCTGTTCCTCGACTTCGGGTTTCAGCCGAGGGAAGACGTCTACGGACAAATGACGGTCAACATTCTCGGCAATGTCGCCGACACAGAGCCGCTTGAGATCCAGTACGGCCGGCGCGGGCTGCCGGTCGAGGTGGCGATACAAAGACCGCCGCTCCCGGAAGAAGCGGACTTCACGGAGGAAGATGACATCATCGCTGACTTCGCCGTCTTTGATGATCGCGAACGGGTCGAGATCTACGATTTCGAGGCCACTTACGAGGGCGAAAATTTCGATATCAACGCCTTCTATCACACGCCGCGTTATCACTGGAAAGACGAAGGCGATTTCTTCGGCCTGATCCGCGAGACGACCGATCTCGCCGGCCAGGACATCTGGAATGCCAAGGCGCCCGCGGGCGTGGAAATTGCCGGCAAGGGTGAGTGGGGTGGACTGAAAATTCTGGTCGGGCCCGAGGTCTACTGGGGTGCCAACCCGAAAGCTGTTCTGAAGTACGAGTTCAACTGGGGCCGGACGGAATTGGCGTTCATGCACGTGGAAGACATCGCTCGCCGCGATGACTCGTCGTCATCGACGGCAGCGACCGAGCGGCAAACTCGACAAACGACACTGTATGCGAAGCGCGCTTTCGCGAACGGCATGACCCTCGAACTCGGTGGCATCGTGGCCAGCGGGGAAAAGATCGACGATCCCTTCACTCGGGTTACGGGCAGTCTGACTGAGCCGACGATTATTCTCGACGAGATCGATTTCGAGGACACGCTGGGATTCCGTGCCAAGCTGACATTCCCGTTGTTTGGCACGACCTCCTACATCGCGACGCACCACGCCGGGCTCGTTGCCGACGGTGGCGCCGTCCGCAAGGACTTTGGCTGGCCGGATCCCACCGGGCTGCCGTATTCCGAGCTAGGCAATAAACAGGAATACGAAGCCGGCATGATGATGAACTTTGGCAACTTCATGCTGTATCCCCGGGTGATGTATCGTGACAACCTGGTGCACGCGAACCCGAACGTCGAACCGTCGACCGGCCCGGGTGGCATCGTCTTTCCCGGGTCGGGTGCTCGAGACCGGGATAGCGACCCGTTCGCGGTACTCGGTAACCGTGAAGCGCGGTCCGCGGAAGTATTCCTGACTTACGACCCGACCGGCGCGTCGTTCTTCTACAACTGGGACAATGACTTCGCCGAAGACGCCCGGTTTGCGTTCAATATCGGCGGCACCTATACGCGGTACCCGACCCCAACCGACGCCAACCAGTTCTTCTTTACGCCGACGTGTGAGAATGCGTCATTCGGGGTAGGTCTTCCTGCCGAAGACGTCTGGTCCGTCTCCAGCAGGATGGTGTTCAACCCGCACAGCCGGCTGAAACACATCTGGAACCTGAAGACCGGCTTCCAGCAATCCACAGGCGACCCCGATGGCGGCACGCGCAAGTTCTACGAAGCAATGGGCAAGATTATTATTGCCAACAAGCACATTATTGAAGGCTATGTGAAAAAGGACGCATGGGGCCCCTACGATTTTCACCGCCAGTTCAATGAGGTTTTTCCGGAACAGTACAAAGTGGATTATTCGATGATCCTTGACGGGAGTGGCCATCAGGCTGGGAAAACGGCTGGCAGCGGCACGAGGATCGGTGTCCGCGCGTTGTACCGTCGATTTGACCTGAGTCCGGAAGCCGACCCATTGCAGGAACAGGAAAATGACTACATCTTCCAGACCGTCTTCTACTTCACGTACATGTTCTAGGACCTCAGGATCTGTGCTCGAGGAAAAACTATGATGAGAACCGACTATCGAAGGGACCGCCTGGCGCTCTGCAAAGGACTGCTAACGGTGGTGTTTGGCCTGTTCGTTCTGAGCGGATGCGAAGAACCAGGCGACAACGACGGGACCGTGATTAACGGCATCATCCTGCCGACTGACGTGGTGCTCAACCTGTTCTGCGAGGACGTGGGAATTACGGGTGAATCTTGCGTGCTTGACGATCCGGAAAACCCGTTCGCGCTCGTTGCGACGTTCGAGTTCGATGTCAATAATCCGGATGGTCCCTCCAAGTTCGACCTGCTTCAGGATATTCCGGCGGGCCCGCTTGGCGCCAAGGCGCGGTTCTACCTCTGGGCGACGGCGCTTGCCCGTCGACCTTCCGGGGAAAACCAGTGGTACACAGCGCGTGCGCTGCACGAGTTATTCGATGCCAACAGTAACCCGGCATCCAAGGACGAGATCGTCCGGGCGCAGGCATTGAAAGCTTATCGCTCCGTGCTGGAC
>JABDKH010000228.1 GCA_013002345.1 Rhodothermales bacterium | reverse complement strand
GGGATTCACGGCCGCTCCAGTCTGTTGCGTATTAGCCACATGACTGCCCGAATAACGGCCCGAACGCCTTGACAACGAACCCCGAGCTACGTTCTTATAGGCCTCGGCGCAAGCCAGGTCCAAGGGGGATACCTTGACGCAACGAGACCGACAGGCTCATCTGTCGTTTTTGCTCAACAGTTCGATACCGGTCGTAATGCACCGGTCACTCCAGAATGGTGTTACCGACACCGATACTTTCGATTCTTACGAATTCATGCGGACTGCCAACTTCGTGACGGGTGGCGGACGCGTGTCTTATGGCTGGCTAGGCAGGGGGGGGGCGATCGGCCCGACTTTCAATCGCAGAGCCATGACCCGTCACAACAGCGATATCGCTCGGAGAAATACTAAATGAAACGGAAACGACATTTACCCCTAATACTGGGGTCTGCATTGCCAGGATTGGCAATGCTGTCGCTATCGGGGGAGGCTGTTGCGCAACAGTCTGCAGCCGCCGCGGCGATGCTCGAGGAAGTCGTGGTTACAGCGCGAAGGCGTGAGGAAAGCCTTCAAGAGATTCCGATGGCTGTCCAGGCCATCACCGCTGACGCCATGCAGGCCCAGGGCATCTACAACATCCAGCAGATCACGGACTTCGCGCCGAACGTCGTGCTGCAGGAAGATCAACGCCAGAACGACACGCGCTTCTACGTGCGTGGCATCGGCGGCGGATTCTCGAATCCGGCGCAGGTCTTCGGCGTTGGCATGTACGTGGACGGCCACTATATGTCCGGCAGCCTCGGTGCGTTCATGAGCACCGTGGATATCGACCGCGTCGAGGTGCTGCGCGGTCCGCAGGGCACGTTGTTCGGTAAGAACACGACCGGCGGTGCGCTGAGCCTGATCACGGCGAAGCCGGGTCCTGAATTCGAGAGCTACGTCACGCTGCGCGCGGCGAGCTTCGGCGAGACCGGCATCCGTGCAATGCTCAACACGCCGATCACGGACAACCTGTACTTCCGCGGCAACTATGCGACGGAGACGACCGACGGTTTCTATACCAACAAGAGAGACGGCTCGGACATGGGTGGTACGGACCAGGAGAGCATCGGTCTGGCATTGCGCTGGGAGCCTAACGACAGCTGGACCATCGATACGAAGATCCTCGCGTCCTACGATCGTGACGACAACCAGGGCGGCCAGTGTGTCGCGCGGCCTGACCAAGAGCTGTACGACCTCCTGACCCGTCAAGTCGACCGTGACGGCGATCCCATCACCGATGGAGCGGGAGCGATGTTCGCAGGTCCCGATCTGATTTTCGGCACCGCCGATGATGTCATGTATACGGGTCCCGGTCCGTTTAACGACGGCTTCGGCCTCGATCCGTGGGGTAGTCGTAATGACCATACGCCGTACCGCACGACCCAGCAGGGCGGAACGATCGGTCCTGGTGGCTCCGATCTGCGCCCCGATGGGTGGTATCCGGGCGCCACTGCGGCGTGGCTCAACTCCTGTGCCGAAGACTTCGACTCCGGTGACGTCTACCAGTCCTACCAGGATGCGGATCCCCACTCCTATGTCGATAACGAGATGTTCATTCTCGACGCGACCTGGGTCTCCGACGGTGCCCTCGGAGCGTTCGAGGACGCGAACGTGCAGATCAAGTACGCTACCCGTGACACGAACTACAACTATTGGCAGGATCGCGATTTCGGCCCCGGCATTTTCGATCATATCGGAAATATCCCGACGAAAAGCGGCAGCGCCGGTGTGTTTCGAGAGACGGATGAGTTCGAGGTCATCTTCAACGGCCAGCTTAGCGACCGTGTCAATTTGACGACCGGTATCTACTACTTCGACGATCTAGCCGGAAGTGGCGATCAGAGTTGCGTCAATGCCTGGCAGGCTGCGTTCGATCCGAACGGCGTCAATACGTTGCCGAACAACCCCGGTGTGGATGAAATCCTCGGCACCGCCGATGACGGCATCAACATTGGCACGATCAACGGCATGAATGACGACGACGTCACCTGTAGCGGTAACGGGACCGGCACGTTCTTCCATCGTTTGCCCAACACGATTGATGGTCAGCAAAGCGGCGGCCTTCGCCGGTCGTTCTGGAACGCGAACCTCGTTGGCGGCGAGTCGACTGCCGTTTACGGGCATCTCGATATCGATATCAACGACGATTGGAGTGTCGCCGTCGGCCTACGCGCCATGGAAGACGATCGCACGCTCGTGAATGTCGAGCCAGGTGGTTCTGGGTTGGCGGTTCAAAACTGCGATAACAGCGGCCATCGGATTGACAGCGTAGCTCTACCCTGTGACCCGGTCTTCGTCATGAACCGAAGCACGCTGCTCAATAACGGATTCGTCGGCGATTCGCAAACGAGCTACAGCGAGACCACCGGTACGTTCAGTCTCACGCGTCACCTGACGCCGGGCGATACGATCGACAGCGGTATCATCTACGGCACGATCTCGGAAGGCTATCTGACGGGCGCGTTCAACGACGAGCTGAACCCGTACAGCGGTAACTTCACCGCAGAAGGCCAGGCACTCGTTGCGTCGCTGGTGCCGTTCAATCCGGAGTACGTCACGAACTACGAGATCGGCTTCAAGGGGACACTGCTCGACGGCAATCTGCGTCTTGCGATGGATTACTTCATCATGGACTACACGGATAAGCAGGAGCAGATCCTGATCGACAATCCTGACGGTCTGTACGGTCCCGATCCGAACCTGGCATACGCTGCGAACGCTGCGGACGTCGACGTCAGCGGAATCGAGTTCGAGCTCCGTGCCCAGCCATGGGACGGCGGCTTCCTGTCGATCGATGCAGGTTGGTTGGACTTCGAGTACGCTGAGTTCCAGTACACGGACTTCGTCACTGGTAACTTGGTGACACCGGAGCTGACGCAGATCCAGAACCGCACGCCTGAGTGGTCGCTGACCGCGACGATCGAGCACGCGTTCCAGCTCGGCAACGGTGGTACGCTGACACCGCAGCTTGGCTTGTACGCACAGGCTGGGATGGAGTGGTGGCCTGGTCTCGCAGAGGGTGAGAAATCACCGATGTGTCATCAGGATCAGCTCAACAAATGGCGTGCCCGCATCTCCTACGAGCCGCCTCAGGGCAACTGGCAGGCAGCACTCTTCGGCTACAACATCACGGACGAAGAGATCCTGTTCCGCTGTCAGGAGAACCGTAGCGGTGTCTACACGCGCTTCTTCGAGCGTCCCGCAGCTTGGGGCCTCGAGTTCACGATGCGCTTCGGTGAGAACACCTAAGTTCTCCTAATACCTGATACTTACTGTATCAACGGCACCTCCTCGGAGGTGCCGTTTTTTTTGCGTGGCGCGAAGGGCTACTG
>JABDKH010000227.1 GCA_013002345.1 Rhodothermales bacterium | reverse complement strand
GAATTGAGAGGGCAAGAAAGGATGCTACCAGAGCTCCTGCTGTCGTGGATGCGATTTTCATAAAGGTTCTGAGGTGGCTATGACAAGGCGTGACGTGTCCGGGGATGCTCATACACCCGAAGCAGCGATGCTGTTCGGTCGGATGATTACCGGATCTTTCCTACACATCCCCGGGAATGCCACGTATTCTTGCACTCGCTCCGTCATGCGATCTCCCCGTGGGTGACTGTTGGGGTCAGAGTCGCACGCGGATCCCGTTTTCGACGAAGAGGTCGTGTTTCTCGAGATTGTCGGGCGGCCCGTTGTCGAATCGCTGGCGCAGGGCTACGCGGAGAGACACGGCTTCTGTAATGCCTACTTCAAAGGCCGCATCGTGCAGCAGGCGGACGTCCGAAAAACGGTCAACGCGTGGTTGCGCATAGACGGTGCTCGACAACATGCTCCGCTTATTGATCTCCCATCGGAAACTCACGTAGTTGCTCCATCGAACTACTTCAGAGGCTGCTGGATGAACGGAGACCCTGGACTCATCGAGATTCTCGAACTCGACCATCATGGACGAACCGTAGATAATATCCAGGTGCTTTGCCGATGCGACTCTCAGTCGAGCGCCGGCTCCGACCAGTGCGCGAAGTTGCAGCAGCGTAAAGCGGTCGCGCTCGAGTTGCCCGAACACTTCCCCGCCAATTCGATCAGAGAACCAGTGCGTGTAACGGACGTGCCCGAAGGATGAACTGGCATATCGGGTTCCGTCGTTTTCACCGTATCGAATTCGCGCGACGGCGAGTATCGTGTGCTGGCCTGACTGATGTTGAAGTCGTCCTCCTGCGGCGATGTCGTACAGATCAGAATTCCCCGATCTTACTGACACCGACGCGTCCAACGCAACGGTCGTGCCCTCGTCCGCGGATCGATGCTGCTCGATGTTCACCTGTGCAAAGCACGGGACGGCGAACCAGAGCGCAGACGCCACACCGATGAGAACACGACGAACATGTCGAAAGCGAGAGTTGCCATCTACACGTTGCACGACCGTGTGAGCAAGCGACGAGAATGCTGAGAAGACCATTCTGAATACAACTTCGTTATTGACGCCGGGGCGATTGAGCGCCATCATACACGTACAACGGCCAGACGGTTCGCATCGCGGGCCGCTCTTCATCAATTGGACGCGGCGACCGCCAGCCCGCACTGCTGCGACATTGATATTCACGCGGGCCGATGCCGAAGTCCCATCAGGCAGGCAATCATACGGAGACCTCAAACAGTTGGTGATCCAGAGAGAATAGAGACTCGACTTTTTTGTTCTGCCGGTAGCGACTCCATCCTCTGATCCCGATAATGCGTGCACGTTGCACTGCGTAACGGTGTGACTCCATCTGGGGACCGACATGAAATGGATGTTGAAAGCACCGTCCGGCTATTCACTGGACGCGGTTGTCCAGTCGCACGGCTGGTCGCAGCTCGATCCGTTCCAGATACTGGAGCCGTCGGGTCTTTCCTGCGTCATCGGACTCTCGTCCGACGTGGCGGTAATGGTCTCCGTCACCGAGCAGAAGCGCGGTCTGGCGGTCTCCACCGCGGCGAGACTTGGAAGTCGGCAGCGGGCGCGGGTTGAGGCAAGCCTCAGCTGGATGCTTGGGCTGGACCAGGAGTTTCGAACATTCTACAGGGCCGCTCGTGCCGAACCCAAACTCTCACGCATACCGAAGGAGGGCTGGGGCCGCATGCTTCGCTCCGCGACGTTCTTCGAGGACGTCGTCAAGACGATCCTCACAACAAATACGACGTGGGCAGGCACCATTCGAATGGTGTCCAGACTGGTCAACCTGTACGGCGTCGCCATCGCGGGTGATGACCACCTCAAGGCGTTCCCGTCACCGGAACGGCTGGCAGCGGCAAGTCCGGATGAACTTCGCAAGGAAACAGGTCTCGGGTACCGGGCGCCCTACGTGTCTGCGCTCGCCGAAGGTGTGGCTTCGGGGTCAATTGACCTCGACGCCATCAGAGAATCCGATCTGCCCACGCCAGAGCTGCGTAAGCAGCTGTTGTCGCTGAAGGGTGTGGGGCCGTACGCTGCAGCGACACTCCTGATGCTACTGGGTCGCTACGATTACCTGCCGGTCGATTCCTGGGCGCTGAAGCTGGTATCCACGGAATGGTACGACGGAGAGCCGGTCGGTAAAGAGGAGGTCGAGTCTGCGTTTGCACGGTGGGGCGAATGGAAAGCGCTCGCGTACTGGTTCTGGGACTGGGAGCTGCTCAAAGAGCGAAGCGGCTGAGACTGAAGGTTTCCAGATCGGCCGGATGGGGAAAGTTGCCGTTGCGATCACCGTCGGAAGGTCGGGATCAGGTGCTCCGTGATCGCGTGAAGGAAATGGATCCTTTGATTCGGCGTGCGGTTCCATTCCGGTGTTACGCAAACATCGTCGATCGATTATGCCCACATACGAATACGCCTGCAGAGATTGCGGGACGCCCTTCGAATTGAAGGCTACCATTGCTGAATATGAGTCGGGACTAGATACGAGTTGCCCACTCTGTGAGTCCGGGGAGACAGATCGCAAGTTCTCAGCCGCATTCGTTGGATCAGGCTCATCGTCGCAGCCGGTGTCGGCAGGGCCATCCTGCGGCTGCGGGATGGGCGGGTGCGGCCAGCACTGAGGCGGGAGAATCGACAGAGCGTTTGGGTCGAAGCGACCCGGTGGGGCGTGCGCGGGCTGTGAATGACTCGTCCCCATTTGTAGGCGCTCGGCGGGAAATAGTCGGTCCGGCGTTTCATCGGGCGTCTCGCAGTCGCTGTGTTTCCCAACTGATAACTACTGCCTGCGTTGGCACCCCGGCCTCTTACGATCCTCCCACACGACACCCCGCATGTATGAACCGGTCGGTCAGTCTCTTACTTGTCTTGCTGTTCGCGGGCTGCGGCGCGGATCCGATCGACGATAATACCGATGATCCAGCCTTCGATTATCCATCCCTGAAAGCGCTGGCGCCGTACGGGGTCGGGGTCGCATTCAAGTCCGAACTGATCCCGTTTGTTGATCATCGCGAGAATGTGGTCTACACGTTCGATCAACTCACGGCAGAGTGGGAAATGAAGATGAACCCGATGTCCGTCGGGCCGAATCAGTATGACTGGGATGGTGCCGATGCGCTCGTCGCGTTCGCCACTGCGAACGGGATGAAGGTTCACGGTCACGCGCTGCTGTGGCATTCGACGGTGCCGGCGTGGCTTGAGAATTTTGCGGGCACGGATACGCAGTTTGAGGATGCGGTTCGCACATACATCACCACGGTTGTTCAACGTTACAAGGATTCGGTGGTAAGCTGGGACGTCGTCAATGAGGCGTTTGAGGACAATTCCGGCGCGTTGCGCAACAGCGTGTTCCGACGCCGCATGGGTCCGGACTATATCGCCAAGGTCTTTGCGTTCGCTCATGATGCGGATCCGGACGCCCTGCTCTTATACAACGACTACGGACTGACGTGGGACGCTGCAAAACGAAGTGCCGCGTTTCAGATGGTCGATGACCTGCAATCCCGAGGTGTTCCGATCCACGGAGTAGGCTTGCAGATGCACATCACCTATTCGTTCCCTGCGATGTCGGACATTGTGAGCACCATGAATGAAATCGTGCAGCGAGATCTCCAGGTTCACATTTCAGAGCTTGACATCCGTATCAATCCTGATGGCGATCTGTCTGCTCCAACCTCCGCGCGTGAAGCGGCGCAGAGAGTTCGCACGCGCCAGGTGATCGAGGCCTTCAATGCGCTACCGTCAGACAAGCGTTTCGCGGTGACGGTGTGGGGTGTTCGGCATTCGGAGAGCTGGCTGATAGACTTCTGGGGTAATCCGGAGTGGCCGTTGCTCTTCGACGACAACTTCGTTCCAGGCCCGGCGCACAACGGATTCGTTGACGCGCTCTGATCGTCACTCGCGTATCTGTGGCTTGTACAGCGTAGCAGACGATCGTATTGAGCTGCACAGGGGCACCGGTGCGATGCCAGTCGAATGCGACGTGCACGACCCGGAGTTGTTGAAGTGGTGGAACTGGAAGGACGTTAAGCCGGAGCATTCGGAGACATAGGGGGTTTACCGGATTGCTTCACACTGTCACAATCCGGGACGGCCGGTCGAACGTGCTTACTACTTCGGAAAGATTACAGACGCGGGCCGAGGAAATCGCCAACGCGGTCAGTCACGGCATTGGTTTTCTGGCGGCTGTGGTTGCAGTTCCGATTCTGATCTGGGCCGTCGTGCAAAGGAGTGATGTGGCGGGTCTCGTAGGAGTGTGTGTGTTTGGCGCTGCCACGCTGCTGCTGTATCTCACGTCGACGCTTTATCACGCGCTGCCGCACAGCCGGGCCAAGCGTGTGCTTCGCGTGTTCGATCACATGGCGATTTTCCTGATGATCGCTGGCAGCTACACGCCGTTTACGCTGGGTGTGCTTCGGGGCGGCTGGGGTTGGGCCTTGTTCGGCACGATCTGGAGCCTGGCCCTGGCCGGAATTATTCTGAAGCTGCTTTTCGGAGCGCGTTATCCCATCGTCTCGAATGCAGTGTATCTCGGCATGGGCTGGTTGGTCGTAGTGGCGATCAAGCCTCTGTGGTCGGTGTTGCCGGGTTGGGGGTTCTTCTGGCTCGCAGCGGGTGGAATCGCATACACGGTTGGCGTCTTCTTCTATGCGAGAGATCAAGTTCCTTTCGGTCACTTTGTCTGGCACCTCTTTGTTCTGGCTGGCTCGGCGTGCCATTTCGTGGCCATTTACCTGTATGCCGTGTAGCCGTGCGCCCTCTGGTGCGCTCGGACACCTGGCCTCCACCAAGAATGTGTGACGACGGAACGTTCTGGTGTCGCCGGTCTTTGACGGTCTCTTTTGCACACTTTACCTGGCTCCGAACGTGTTTAGTCTGAGAAATATCGCCATCGTCGCTCATGTTGATCATGGCAAGACCACCCTGGTCGATGCCATGCTGTGGCAGAGCGGTACCTTCCGAGATAACCAGGATGTCCAGGAGCGCGTGATGGACTCGATGGATCTCGAGCGCGAAAAGGGCATCACGATCATGGCAAAGAACACGGCCGTCAGGCACGGGGAAGTCAAGATCAACATTGTCGATACGCCCGGCCATGCCGACTTCGGCGGTGAGGTGGAGCGTACCCTGCGAATGGTGGACGGCATCATGCTGCTCGTGGATGCGGCCGAGGGACCACTGCCGCAGACGCGTTTCGTGTTGACCAAGGCGCTTGAGCTGAATCTTCCTGCGATTGTCGTCATCAACAAGATCGATCGACAGGATGCACGCCCGCAGGAGGTGTTGAGCGAGATCTACGACCTGTTCATTGATCTCGATGCTTCGGATGAGCAGATCGAGTTCCCGGTGATCTATGCGGTAGCCCGTGACGGGAAATGTACTCGTGACGCGGACGGTGAGCTGACCGACCTCGAGCCGCTGTTCGAGGCGATAATCGAAACGATTCCGGCACCGGTTGGTGACGGGTCGGCGTCGCTGCAGGTGCTTGTAACGAATGTACAGCCGGACCCTTACCGTGGACCGCTGGCGATCGGTCGCGTCATGCAGGGCACGCTACAGAATCGAAAGCCGGTAACGCTGTGTCATCGCGACGAATCACTCACCGCTGCGTCGATCACGGCGCTATACGTTTACGAAGGCCTTGATCGTGTCGAGGTGGATGAGGCCGGGCCGGGAAACATCGTAGCTGTTGCCGGCATGACGGGAATCGGTCTCGGTGAGAGTATCGCGGACGGCGAGAATCCCACGCCGCTCACGCCGCTCCATGTCGACGAGCCGACCATGTCCATGGAGTTTCGTGTAAACGATTCGCCCTTCAGCGGTCGCGAGGGGAAGTTCGTTACTTCGCGTAACCTCCGGGATCGCCTGATGAAAGAGATCGCGAATAACCTCGCCATTCGTGTAGAAGAAACGGGTGCCGCCGACCGGTTTGTTGTGTTTGGTCGGGGCGAGCTCCAGATGGCCATTTTGATCGAACAGATGCGCCGCGAGGGATATGAGTTCTCGGTGGGTATGCCGCAGGTTATCCAGAAGACCGTCGGGGGCAAGATTCACGAACCGTATGAAACGGCCTTGATCGACGTTGCCGAGGATTATATGGGCGTCGTGGTCCAGAAGCTCGGCACACGCAAGGGGATCATGACGAAGATGGTGAACCATGGCTCGGGGCGGGTACGTCTCGAATTCGAAATCCCGAGTCGTGGACTGATCGGCTATCGAACAGAGTTCATGACCGACACCAAGGGAACCGGCATCCTGACGCACCTCTTCGCTGACTACCGACCGTGGTCCGGCGACATCGTACATCGTGTTACGGGGGCGCTTGTCGCTGACCGCACCGGCAAAGTGACCGGTTACGCCGCGATCAACTTGCAGGACCGGGGCGAGCTTTTCGTGGCGCCGACCGACGAAGTGTACAGCGGCATGATCGTTGGCGAGAACGGTCGGGATGCCGATCTCGACGTGAATATCACGAAGGAGAAGAAGCTGACGAACATGCGGGCGGCGGCGGCGGACTCGTTCGAGAAGATCGTGCCGCCACGACGTATGTCGCTCGAGGAGTCCATCGAGTTCATTCGAGAGGACGAGTTGATCGAGATAACTCCGCAGAGCCTGCGGATGCGCAAGCGCTATCTCGATCCGCACGAGCGGAAGCGACACATGCTGGGGAAGATGGAAACAGCATAGATTGCCGTCGAGCGTCCGTGGCGAGCGCGGCTGGCATAGACCGATCCCCCACCGTCGTGCGAGCTTCCGCAGGGAGCGGGGCAATCTGAGACGATTTCATGACCTGTTCGCCCGGGATTGCCACGGCGGCCTGCTCTGTGGCCGCGTTCGCCTGCCCGTCATTGGTCAATCGAATCCTCGGGCACGTCGTCCATCTTCGGACGGTACATTCTCTTGAGCTTCCAGATGACGAGCAGGACGGGCCCTCCGTGCAGGAAGAGGTCGAAGATGTCGATCGTGCTCCGCAGTTCACCTTGACTCAGCATCACGAGCTTTTCCCAGAGATGCGGCACGGAAAGAAACGGGGCCAGGCCGAACAGCACGGCCGCCACGATAAACACCGGAAGAGGGATCCGATCGATGATGGTCATGCTTGCCAGGAGCTCACTTTAATTGAGGATTTTCGGAGTGACGGATCCGAAGATGGTCAAAGAAGGTACTGCTTGACGGTGTGCAGGTTCGGGTTGCGGTAGCCAGGCTCAAATGAACGGCGCCGATATCCAGTACGAATTGACAATGACAATGAGACATAAGAACAGATTTCTGGTACTTACGCTGCTACTGGCCGCGCTCGGTGCATGTAGTTCGCCACAGTCGACGACGGTTGCGACTGACGGGGCGGCACGTCTCGATGGCTGGGATGGGGTCAACAACCTCTTTCAGGATGGCAACGTGTACTTCGCGGGGCAGCCCGATGCGGCATCCTTCAAAAGACTCGCCACGGAGGCGGGCATCAAGACGGTGGTCAACATCCGGTATCCCGAGGAGCTCGATCGCCTTGCGTTCGATGAGGTATCGTTGGTCGATTCACTCGGAATGCGCTATGTGAGTATCCCTGTAAGCCCCGCATCCTTTTCTGCGGACGACGTTGATCGTCTTGCCGCTGTGCTTTCAGAGACCGACGAACCTGTGCTGGTGCACTGTGCCTCATCGAACCGGGTCGGCGGTATCTGGTCCGCCTACCTTGTCCGAAACGAGGGTGTTGATATCGATCATGCTATCGAGATAGGCAAGACGGCCGGATTGCGTTCGCCCGGAATGATTGAGGCCGTCAGGCGCGTCGCCGGTGAGTGATACCCTTTTTATTTTTGTTGGCCGAGGAGTGCGTTGGTGATGATCGTCGAGCGGCGTGAGGGGTCCAGGAAGTGATGAGAAAGTGGTACAGGAGCCGAGGATTCGCCCCACGATCTGAAATGAACTCCCGGGCAGCATTCCGACCTGGAAACAATGATTAAAACGGTCAAAGAGGTGATTAGACACTTATCGAAGTGGTGCCTACTGAGTTCGTTTGTGGCGTGCGCAAGCCTGGCGCAGGAATCCGAACCCTCCACCCACGCAGCGAAATGGGTCTTCGAGGAAGCGGCGGCTTTATCTAAGCGTGACGCAGGCACTCTCTGGGGAATGGAACTCGACGGGCCGATGCTTCTGGTGGAGCCCGAGAGCCGGCGAGTGGTTGCGAATCGGAGCACAGAGGCTCTCGTACACTCGGGCGACCTATACGTCGGGGTTCTGCCGGACAGCGTCGGCATCGCAAACACGTCGATGAATTGGGCCGGACGCGAATGGACGATGCTGATGTGGCCGCTTCCAGAGGACGACTACGATCGGCGATCACTAATCGCTCACGAACTCTGGCATCGAATCCAGGATGAACT
>JABDKH010000226.1 GCA_013002345.1 Rhodothermales bacterium | reverse complement strand
TCTACGGCATGAGCACGTTCGAAGGACCGCTCCTCAGCATCAAGAGTGTGAGCGGCCTCGCCCACTACACCGACTGGATCATCGGTCACGTGCACAGCGGCGCCCTCGGCTGGAACGGCTTGATGGCCGCAGGAATGTTCTACTGGCTCGTTCCGAGGCTGTACGGCACCAAGCTTCGCTCTGTTTCAGCCGCGAACTTCCATTTCTGGATCGCGACCGTTGGGATTCTCATTTACGCCATCTCGATGTGGGTCGCCGGCATTACGCAAGGTCTGATGTGGCGCGCGGTCAGCGAGACCGGCGGGCTGCTCTACCCGAACTTCGTGGAAACCTATCTCGCCATTCGGCCGATGTACTGGGCACGCCTGATCTCCGGCCTCCTCTATTTCGCGGGTATCGTCCTGATGGCCTGGAACCTCATTGCGACTGCCAGGAGCGGAGCCCCGGTGGACGGTGAGCTCGAAGTCGCCGTAGTCACCGAACCTCGGGATCGTGAGATCCCTTGGCCGAAGCTCATCTTCGGGCAGCCGGTCCTCGCGTCGATCATCATCATGGGTTTGCTCTTTGGCATGGCTCTCTTCGACGGCTTGGTGAGCACCATCCTCGCCATCGCCGCGGTCATGTGGGCTGTGGCGGCGATTGCGGTGTCGATGCGCAATCGCGGTGACGAAAAGATTTCCTGGCATCACGCCATCGAAGGGCGGGCGGGCGTCTTCACGGTCCTAGTCGTGGTGGGGATATTGGTCGGCGGAGTTGCCGAGATCATCCCGATGGTCATCTCCGTTCCGGAGACGATTCGCACGACCAAGAACGTTCCTTACACGCCTCTGGAGCTCGAAGGCCGCGATGTCTTCATTCGAGAAGGCTGCTACACCTGCCATTCGCAGATGATTCGACCCTTCGTTTGGGAGACCGCACGCTACGGCGAGGTATCGACGATGGACGACTCGATTTTCGACCATCCCTTCCAGTGGGGCTCCCGCCGCATCGGTCCGGACCTAGCGCGCGTCGGCGGCAAGTACAACGATGTCTGGCACTACAAGCACATGATCAACCCGCGTGAGATTTCACCCGACTCGAACATGCCGCCCTACCCGCACCTCTCGAAGGAAACGATCGACTTCGCCGACACGGAGGTGAAGCTGCGAGCCATGCGGAACATCGGTGTCCCGTACCGGGCCGATCAGATTCAAACGGCTGAACAGAGCGCGCAATCTGCAGCATCTGCGATCGCTGCAGGCATTGCCACGGACACCGGGGTTGCCGTATGTGACGAGCCGGCCGAAGGCTGCGAGCTCGTGGTCAACAGCCGATTGGTGGCGCTGATCTCGTATCTGCAGCGACTGGGTCGTGTCCCCGAAGCCAAGGCGCTCGCTGCAGTCGAAGCGAAAGAGGTAGCCCAATGAGCCGCTTTGCACGCGAATTCTTCGAACAAAGCCCCGTGCTGCTCTATCCACTGCTGTCGCTGGGTTTGTTCTTCATCGTGTTTCTTGTCGTGATCGTTCGCGCAACGCGAATGAAAGCATCCGAGGCGGACCGGTATGCACGCATTCCGCTCGAAGAGGAGTCGGAGGTACCCCATGAGTGATCAAAAACGAACCGACGAAATCCAAGGCGAGATCCTCCACGTCTATGACGACATCGAGGAGGCCGACAACAACTTGCCTACCTGGTGGCTGCTCACGTTCTATGGAGCGGTCGCCTTCGGGCTAGTCTACTGGTTTCACTACCACGAGTACGGCATTGGGAAGCTGCAGCCGGAGGTGTACGCGGAACAGATGGCGGCCGCCGCAGCCGAACGCGGCATCGCGACGGATGAGTCACTCGAGGCCTTGGCGCTCGACGAGACCGCCGTGGCCGCAGGCAAGGAAATCTTCACGGCCCAGTGCTACGCGTGTCACGAGCAGGGGCAGGGCCGCGTCGGCCTCGGGTCCAACCTTACCGATGAGTACTGGGTCCACGGCGGAGCGCCGACCGACATCCACGCGACCGTCACCAATGGCATTCCGGAAAAGGGCATGACGCCGTGGGGCGCCATCCTCGGGGAAGAGGGCGTGAGTCAGGTCACCGCGTACGTGCTGACGCTTCGCAACACGAACCTCGAAGGCGGCAAGCCGGTCGAAGAGAACGCCGTGGTTTGGAAGCCGGACGGCGAGATTGCCGAATAGGCGCCTGGCCCTAGAGGCAGCATAGCATGACCACAAAGCTGCCAGTCATCGAAGAACCTGCGAGCTCGCTTCGTTCCGACGGTAGTCGCAACTACGTGCATCCGGCGGACGTGAAGGGCCGCTTCACGCGCCTCCGCTATGTGATCTTCAGCGTGCTGATCGCGATCTACGTCGTCCTCCCATTCGTTAAAATCGGCGGGCATCCGGCGGTCTTCATGGACATCGTCAATCGGCGTTTCTACTTGTTCGGCGGCGTATTCAACGCACAGGACTTCTGGCTCGTGTTCTTCCTGCTGAGCGGGGTCGGGCTGACCCTCCTCATCGTCACGGCAATCAAAGGTCGCCTGTGGTGCGGCTACGCCTGCCCGCACACCGTCTTTCTGGAGGGCGTGTTTCGTCGTATCGAGCGTCTCATCGAAGGGCCGCGGGCACAGCGGCTGCGGCGCAATGCCGCTGGGCTCAGCTTCGACAAGGTTTGGCGCAAGCTACTCAAGCACGGCGTGTACATCGTGCTCGCGCTCCTGCTCTCGCACGTGTTCATCAGCTACTTCGTCTCGCTCCCATCAGTCATCGACATGGTGCAGCGGAGCCCTTCCGAGCACCCGACCGCATTCACTTGGGTCATCGTGATGTCGGCCATCCTCTACTTCAACTTCAGTTGGTTTCGCGAGCAGCTGTGTCTGATCATTTGTCCCTACGGCCGTCTCCAGTCGGCAATGACCGATCGGGACACCATGGTCATCGGC
>JABDKH010000225.1 GCA_013002345.1 Rhodothermales bacterium | reverse complement strand
GGCGAAGATCTAGCGCTTACCAACGCCTACGACGTGCTGATCGTAGACTGGCGTCTCCCGGGCCAGGACGGCCGCACGGTGATCCAACGGGCACGAGATGCTGGGCGCACATACCCAATCTTGATGTTGACCGCGCTGAGCGACATCGACCATCGCGTAGCTGGGTTGGATGCCGGCGCTGATGACTATCTTCCCAAGCCGTTCAAGTTTGAGGAGCTTCTGGCTCGACTGCGCGCGCTACTGCGTCGACCCCCGCTGAGCGAGCAGACTACGGTGCTGAGGGTCGGAGATCTTCAGATTGATACCAGGCGTCGGGACGCTACTGTCTCGGGCACCAGGCTCGATCTAAGGCCAAAAGAGTATGTTCTATTGGAGGATCTTGCACGCCACGCCGGTGAGGTGGTCTCACGGTCCGTCATTGCGGAACGCGTCTGGGGTCAGGCTTTTTACGTCAGTGATAACGTTATAGACGTAACGATCTCTAGTCTTCGGCAACGTCTGGCGGAGGCTCAGAAGGAGACAGATAGTGTAAACAAGGTGGCTATCCTGACAGTGCGCGGCGTGGGATACCGCCTCGAAGGAGCCCAATAGACTGATCAACCGTATCAACCTGTGGACAAGCTCTGGGGAAGGCTTCATCCGATCTCGCATTGGTCCATATCTGCACGGCTAACCGTGTGGTACGGGCTGACAATGCTGATCTTCCTAAGCGTCTTCGCGATTCTGTGCTACTTGATGTTCCACCAGAGTCTACATCGTGACTTTGACCGGCACCTTACCCACGAACAAAGAGAGCTGCTTCCGTACGTAGTCCTTGAAGGAGATCAGCCTCGCTTGGCCTCGCTCGAGAACCTGAGGTCAGTGGCTTTTGAAACAGACGGCATCTACGGGACCTATGTTCGTCTGTTCTCTTCCGACGGCTCGCTCTTGTACAGCAGTCCAAACTTCGAAAGACACGAGGTCTTCCCTGCTGCACTTGCGGCGACCAGTGAAGACTTGACCATCAGCCATGAATGGGAAGGCAATCCTGCCCGATCGCTCTACCGTCCATTGATGGGCGACGAAGATGAGCTAGTGGGGTGGCTTGAGGTGACGGGGTTAGAGTGGTCTTTGCACGAAGAGCTCCAGCGGCTACTCGAGGCGCTTGTTCTTGGTGTGCTATTGAGCCTTGTGCTTGCCATCGGAGGGGGATTTCTCCTTGCTCGTCGAGCCCTAAGGCCCGTCGTAGAACTCACTGGCGCGGCCCATCAGATCGGTGCGACTAATCTCAGCGATCGGCTCCCGACGGACTTCTCGACGAAGGATGAACTGACGGAATTGGCGGAGACATTCAATGAACTAATCGCCCGCATTGAGGCCTCCGTCGCCCGCGAGAGACGATTCACGGCGAACGCCGCACATGAGCTACTCACCCCGCTGACGACGATGCGAAACAGCGTCGAGGTAAGTTTGCGTAGGGTGCGCGAGCCCGAGACATATCAGACAGCCCTCGAGACGATTCTTGCTGACGCTGAAGAGATGAGTGAGACTGTGCGCGGCTTGCTTACCCTTTCGAGGGTCGATCGTCTGAAGGACTTGCAGCGCGACGATGTGAATCTGAGTAAGCTCTCTTCGGACGCCGTCAGTCGCTACCAAGACCGCGCTCGACGTCTCAACATAGAAATCATTGACAGAATCGAGAATGACGTTTTCGTGACTGCGGACCGGATTCATTTGGCCGAGATTCTCGATAACCTGATTGACAATGCCCTTAAGTACACACCGGGTCCTGGGACCATCGAAGTGCATCTCCAGTTGGTCGACGGTACTGCTATTCTGAGGGTCACGGACGACGGCGTTGGGTTCGAACCTGAGCAGGCAGACCAACTCTCTGATAGATTCTATCGGGCCGATGTCCCTGAGGTTCAGGCCGAGACTGGAAGCGGATTGGGACTCTCCATTGTGAAGGCGATCACAGAGGCGTACGACGGAACGTTCACCGCTCATAGCGATGGCCGCAATCAAGGAGCACGTTTCCAGGTGATCCTGCCACAGACTGTTGGCAGACGTCGGAGCGTGACTGCCTGATCTCGTTGCGACGGGAGAATCATGGAATTTCGCCGGGCTAGAAGAACTTATCCGTTGCCTAGGGGAATGGCGGCGTGAGCTTTCGGGCTCGTTGCCGTTGCGTCGGCTCGTCTGTCTGGCAACGGCGTACGACCGCGAAAATGTTCGCGCGAGACTTCTGCTTAAACATCAGACGGTAGTTGTAGTTGCCTAAGAGTGTCATATCCAGCTCCTCGCAACTAGTGGACGCGGTCAGTCGGAATGTCCCCGCTTGCCAGGCCGCAAGCATCTACATACGTTGTCCTCGGCGCTCTCCGCGCCGCTAATGCGAAAACCGTTATGTGGATAGAATTGGAAAGTGTGGTTTCGGGATGGCCGAAAAGAAGAAGCAACATATCATCCCGGAGTGCTACCTGAAGTCTTTCGTCGACGATACGCCGCCAGCCGGTGTCTCGATGGAGTTATATGAGCCCGCCGTCTGGATAACAGATAAGTCGCTAAAGGAAGCGTCCCGTCGACGGGCTCCAAACAACGTCCTTTGGAAGAATCGATACTACAACCTAGAAGCAGACAACCCTTCAAGGCCTCGTATCGAAGAAGAACTCGCGTGGCTAGAGGGCCGGTATGCCAAGGTCCTCGAGGCGCTTCGGCGTCGACACGAGCTCAGTGTTCGACAGGCCATCGAGATCGCTTTGTTTGTCGCTGTTCTATTTGGTAGAACTAATTCGTTCATAAGCAATATGCAGAATCAAATCGACGAGATTGAGCATCTATATCGCCAAGTCGATCGGGCCTACAATGAAAACGAAAGCGTCTCAGATGAGTATTGGGAAGGCTCGAGTGATGGAGGTAAACTCTCACTCATTTTGACCGGTCCCGCTCTGGCACAGCGGCTATTATCCTTCGGGATTACCGTCGTCGTCAACGAAAGCGGTGTTCCTT
>JABDKH010000224.1 GCA_013002345.1 Rhodothermales bacterium | reverse complement strand
GTGGAAGCGAACAACGACGCCACCATCTCGGCACAGACCGGGGGCACAGTGAATTTCCTTCTGCCGCTGGGATCAACCGCGCGAGCCGGAATGGTGATCGCACGAATCGACGCCGGCCTCACCGATGCGGCCGTAGAGCAGGCGGAGGCTCAAGTCGCTTCGGCCACTGCGCAGCACAATCTCGCACGCGAGACCTTTGAGCGACAGGAGCCGCTGTTCCGTGATTCCGTGATCAGCGCCCTCGAGTTCGAAGGCGTCCGCACCCAGTTCATCGAGGCGGAAGCGCAGCTGAAACGAACGCAGGGCCTCCTGCGACAAACCAGAGAGCAGGCAGCGTACGCACGCATCACGGCCCCCTTTACCGGTCGGATCGAACAACACTTCGTCGAAATTGGTGAGCAGACCGGTCCAGGTTCACCGATCATTCGAATTGTGAACACGAGCACCGTCAAGATCACAACCGGTGTCCCGGAACGCTACGCCGGAGACATCCAGGAGGGATCATCAGTCCTCGTACAATTCAAGAGCTACGATGTGGATGATCAGTCAGGTATCGTCGCGTTCGCCGGAAGTGTCATTGACCGATCAAGCCGTACGTTTCCGATTGAAGTACAGCTGAGTAACCGCGACGGCAACCTGAAGCCCGAGATGATCGGGAAGGTGCTCTTGACGAGAGATCGTCTCGCAGATGTCATCGTGGTCCCACTCAATTCGATCATCCGCGATGAGAACGGAACGAATGTCTTCGTCGCGATGGCCCGCGATGGCGACAAGATCGCCGAGCGGCGCCCCATCACGGTGGGCTCGACCTATTCGGGTCGCGCGGTGATTCTGAATGGCCTGGAGGAAGGAGCCGAACTCATTGTCGCCGGACAAAACCTCCTGACACCGGGCGATCGACTGGACGTAACATCGGTCAGCACAACAGCCGACGCCGTGCCGATAACCGCAGCTGCGACCACTCAGGATTCCTAGCAGACGCCACTCGTCCACAACCCGTGGACTCCGACATCGAGAATCATGAAGGTTACCAACCTCGCCATCAGCTACCGGACGAGCGTGCTCGTGCTCACGATCATCCTCGTCGTAGGTGGCCTCCTGACCTATTCGACAATCCCGAAGGAGTCGTTCCCATCCATCGAAATTCCGAACATCATTGTCACGACGGTCTACCCGGGAGCAAGCCCGGACGACATCGAGTCTCTGATCACGCAGCCGATCGAGCGAGAGATCCAGTCGGTGAACGGTATCAAAGAGATCCGGTCTACCTCTACTGAGGGCGTGTCGACGGTCGTCATCGAATTCGACCCGGACGTTTCTATCGATGACGCCTTCCAGAAGATTCGCGACAAGGTCGACATTGCGAAGACGGAACTGCCGAGCGAAGCGGAGGAGCCGTTGGTCAACGAGATCGACCTGCAGGAATTCCCCATCATGACAATCAACCTGGCCGCCGACTACTCGCTGGCCCGGCTGAAGGATGTCGCGGACGATCTCGCGGACGAACTCGAATCCATCTCATCGGTCCTTCAGGTGGATGTGGTTGGGGCCCTGGAAAGAGAGGTCCAGGTGAACGTTGACCTGAACGCATTGAAGGCCTATAACCTCACATTCGGAGACATCGTCGCAAAGCTTCGCGAGGAGAACACCAACATCCCCGGCGGCTCGATCGACGTCGATCGACTCAATTACCTGGTCCGGGTGGATGGCGAAATCGAGCACCCCTCCGAGATTGAACAGCTTGTTCTCGACACGCCGGGCGGCCGACCGGTCTACGTGCGCGATGTTGCCGAGGTCGTTTACGGATTCAAAGATCGTACGTCGTTTGCCCGCCTGCAGGTTCTGCAGGTCGAGGAGGAAGATGGCAGCCTTACCCGACTTTCAGACGACCAGGCGCAAATCCTGCCGGTTATCAGCCTCAATGTCAAGAAGAGATCGGGAGAAAACATCCTGGATACAGCCCGGGATGTGGAGGCCATACTGGCATCATTCGCTTTTCCGGGAGGTACGCGGATCGAAATCACCGGCGACCAGAGCGAGCAGGTTCTGACGATGGTCAAGGATCTGGAGAACAATATCATCTCCGGACTCATCTTCGTTGTCGCGGTGCTGCTGTTCTTTCTCGGAATGCGCAACGCCTTTCTTGTCGGTATCGCGATCCCGCTGTCGATGTTCGTTTCGTTCCTCGTGTTCGACACGCTCGGCTACACGCTCAATTTCGTTATCCTCTTCAGCCTGATCA
>JABDKH010000223.1 GCA_013002345.1 Rhodothermales bacterium | reverse complement strand
CCGTAGACAAGCATGGACCGCTTCCCGACCGGACTGACGTATTGGTCCTCAACCAATGCGAATATGCCCACCACAAACCCGATCCTGTCCGCGGGCTGCGGAATATCCACCACCCAGTGATCGACCCGATGGAGATTGCCGAAAGCCTGCTCGTCAACCAGCTGACCGCTCGCAAGCGTGGACAGCGAGTCGGGGACGTTCAGGCGTAACTCAAACGTCATGCTTTCCGCTGGATGGTTCCAGACAGGCAGCCACGAACGAACTGCGGCCGGACCCACGTCCGTCCAGACTTGCGTGGGCAGCGATGGATCATCGCCGGCAGGATCGACAAAACGTACTCCGCCGTGTGCGGCGTCGACCGCGCCATTCGCACGATACTGAATCGACAGCGACAATGTATCGGCTCGGCGTAGCGCCGCCCGCGGAACCACCACGATGCCGTCGTCGACCATCCTGAATTCGCTCAAGACAACAGCGCCGCCCCGTTGTAACTCCGCGCTCTCGACGCGAATGCCTTTGCCGTGCAGGAGAATCTCCGCCAGACCACGACGCAGGATGACAAGGTGGTATTTTACCGTGCCGACTACGGCCGCCTTGTCGAAATCAAACGACAGATCGACCTCGGCATGCAAGAGATCGTAGCCCGATTGGCCCGAGGCGGTACTGGCCCCCATGTTCGAGAGCACCTCATAGCCCGAGGGAAAACTCGCGCGAATCCGATCAACGTCACGGGCGCTCTCCGACTGTTCGGGCGGCAGGTCAACGCCACTATCCCTTACAGCGGGACTCCCTCCCGACGCACAACCAATCATTACACAGGATATGAGGATGGCCAGGTACGACCCGAGGCCTCCCCTATTCCATTCACGCATGTTCGAGCCGCTCCTGGTAACGACGAGCGAAGCGCTGGATCTTGAGGACCGCTTCCCTGATGTTCTCCAGAGAGTTCGCGTAGGCGCATCGGACGAAACCGGCGCCGCTGGGTCCGAATGCGTCGCCAGGGACAACCGCCACGTGCTCCTCCTCGAGAAGCTTCTGCGCGAAATCCTCGGATGACAGTCCCGTTGACCGGATATCCGGAAACGCGTAGAACGCACCCTCCGGCTCAAAGGTCGGAAGACCCGCCTCCCGGAGGCCATCGACAAGAACTCGCCGGCGTTCGTCGTACGCCTGCCTCATCTTCTCTACATCTGCCTGGCAGTCGCGAATAGCTGCTACCGCGCCGTACTGACTCGGTGTCGGCGCACTCATGATGATATACTGATGCAGCTTGTACATCGCCTGGTATATCGCGGTGGGAGCGCACGCATAGCCTACACGCCACCCGGTCATCGCATAGTTCTTCGAAAACCCGCCCAGCAATACCGTGCGGTCTCGCAGTGACGGAATCGAGGGAAGACATGTGTGACCCGAACTGTAAGCGTCTCCATAAACAAGGCGATCGTAGATCTCATCCGACAGAACGATCAGGTCGTGAGCCACAACGACCTCGGCAATCTCCTCAAGTGTCTTCCTTCGCAGGACCGCACCCGTTGGATTGTTCGGATATCCCAGGAAGACCACCTTGCTGCGAGGGGTGATCCGAGCTTCGATGTCGTGCGCCGTCACCTGAAAGTCGTTCTCGACAGATGTCGGAACATAGACCACCTTGCCACCGGCGAATATCGCGGTCGGGCCGTACGACACAAAGCACGGTTCCGGGATAAGAATCTCATCCCCCGGATTCAGCAGCGCGAGCATGGCAAGCTGCAGCGCCTCACTTACGCCAACCGTTACGAGGATTTCGTTTGCCGGGTTGTACTTGACACCGTAAAGGCGGTCCAGTTCACCGGCGATCAGGTCGCGTAGATCGGCGAGTCCGGCGTTCGCCGTGTATCCGGTCTTCCCGCCGGAGAGTGCACGCTCTGCCGCGTCGATGATCGGTTGCGGTGAGACGAAATCCGGCTCGCCAATACCGAGCGTAATCACGTCCTCCATAGTTGCGGCGATCTCGAAGAAACGTCGGATTCCGCTAGGCGGGACGCTCTGCACACGATCGGACAGGTAGCTCTCAAGAGGCTTGTGGGTCGTCATGGGAATCTTCGTTGCCTCCAGCTTTGATATTAGTATTACGCCACGCGGTCCGGGTCAAACTCTCCTCACCGAATCCGGCGACAGGGCGTCGAGGAACGCTCGTACCTGAACGGCATGTTGTTAACGGTACCGCCCCGGGCTATTTTGAAAAACGTCCCCGGATGTCGTCACCCACGGCCCCTCGACCAGCAACGCATACTCCTAATATGGCCAATTTGACACAGAATTACATTGCCGGCCAATGGCTCAGTGCAAGTAATGACCAGACATTCACAGACACAAATCCAGCCGACACCACGGAAGTGATTGGCGAGTTTCCGGATTCCAGCGCAGATGACGTCGACAATGCCGCGACGTCGGCCCGGGAGGCCTTCAAGTCCTGGTCTCGCGTTCCCGCGCCGAAGCGTGGTGACTTCCTGAAACGTATCGGTGATTTGCTGACCGAGCGCAAGGACAAGCTGGCCTTCGAGATGACCAGAGAGATGGGCAAGCCGTTCTTCGAAACAAAAGGCGACGTTCAGGAGGCCATCGATACGGCCTACTACGCAGCTTCCGAGACACGCCGCCTGTTCGGACACACCGTACCGAGCGAACTTCCGGCGAAGTTCAATATGAGTATTCGAAGACCCATCGGCGTTTGCGGAATAATCACTGCGTGGAACTTCCCCGTCGCCGTTCCCACGTGGAAGATGTTTCCGGCTCTGGCCTGCGGCAACACGGTTGTCTTCAAGCCGAGCGAAGAGGCGCCGCACAGCGGAGCACTCCTGGTACAAGTCATGATAGATGCGGGGCTCCCGGACGGTGTCATTAATCTGGTGCAAGGCGCCGGCAATGTCGGAGAAGCGCTCGTGTCGCACCCGGGAGTTGATGTCGTCTCGTTCACGGGCTCGACAAACACGGGCTCGAAGATCGCCGAGACGTGCGGGCGGATGCACAAACGCTTCTCACTCGAACTGGGTGGAAAGAATCCGATGATCGTCATGGCTGACGCTGACCTAGACCTGGCGCTCGATGGACTACTGTGGGGAGCGTTCGGAACGACAGGACAGCGATGTACTGCGACGAGTCGCTTGATCGTGCATGAGGATGTCCACGACCGGTTCGTTGAGATGCTTGTCGAAGGGGCTCGCAATCTCAGGCTCGGCGACGGCAACAAGAAGGATATCGACGTGGGGCCGCTGATCAACAGAACGGCGCTCACGAAAGTCCTGAGCTACGTCGAGATCGGCACCAAGGAAGGTGCCCGCGTGGTCACTGGCGGAAAGCGTGCGACCGGCACCGGACTTGAGAATGGATACTTCTTCGAGCCGACGATTTTTGTAGATGTGTCGCGCCGCATGCGTGTCGCTCGCGAGGAGATTTTTGGTCCGGTTCTGTCGGTCATCAAGGTGGCCTCGTACGACGAAGCCGTTGAAGTTGCGAATGACGTTCAGTACGGTCTGTCCTCATCAATCTACACGAAGGATGTCGCGACCGCTTTTCGCGCGATGCATGACATCGAAGCCGGCATTACCTATGTCAACGGCCCCACCATCGGAGCCGAGGCGCATATGCCATTCGGCGGTGTGAAGTCTACGGGCAATGGTCATCGGGAAGGCGGCTGGGAGGTGTTCGACTTCTACACTGAAACAAAGACAGTGTATGTCGACTATTCGGGCAAGCTCCAGAGGGCACAGATAGACCACGTCTGACGCGACCTGGTCGCTGGCCGGTCGTCGCTCGGTGAACGTGCGCGACCGATGGATGTACATTTACTCTCACGACTCATTCGTTCGACATCGTGCGCAAGGGCGAACGCATATCACACTTCGAGATCGTCGACAAACTCGGCGGCGGTGGCATGGGCGTCGTGTATACGGCGCGCGACGTTGAGCTGAATCGGACGGTCGCACTCAAGTTTCTCCCTCCGCATTTGAGTACGGATGAGAGCGCCCAGGAGCGCTTCATGCAGGAAGCGCGCGCTGCTTCGTCGCTCGATCACCCGAACATTTGCACGATCTACGAGATCGGTCGGACTGGCGAGGGTGAGATTTTCATTGCCATGGCGTTCTACGGCGGTCGCACGCTCAAGAGCGTGTTGGAGGATGGGCCGTTGACTGCCGAGCAAGCCGGCCGGATCACACGGCAGATCGCCGCAGGTCTAACTCGAGCTCACGAGGCCGGGATCACCCACCGGGACATCAAACCGGCGAACATCATGGTGACTGATCGCGGCGCGGTCAAGATCCTCGACTTTGGGCTCGCAAAGCTGGCTGAAGGCGCCGACCTGACGCGTGAAGACAGCACACTTGGAACCGCTGCCTACATGAGTCCAGAGCAGGCTCGTGGCGACGAGGTTGACCACCGTTCTGACCTCTGGTCGCTGGGAGTTGTCGCCTACGAGATGCTTGCCGGCAGGAAACCCTTCGCAGGCGATTACGAGCAAGCTGCCGTGTACTCGATTCTGAATGAGCAACCAGAGGAACTATCGGATGGAATTCCCGATGAGCTCCGAGATGTAGTAAATGGCCTGCTCACGAAAGACGCGGCCGTGCGCATCGGGAGCGCGAGCGAGGTCGAAGCACGACTCGAGAGCTACGGCGGCGGCTCGACCGTCACATCAGTGTCAAATGTCGCACAAATCAGTCGAAGGACACGAACGGTGCTCCCTTCATCCCTCTCGCTGAAGCGGGTGATGACTGTCCTGGTTGGCGTCGTGGCGATAGCAGCCGTCCTCATCTTCATCTCTCTCGCAGGAGAGGATGGCGAAGAACCGATCATGGCAAGTCCCGAGTCGTCGAGCCCTTCGCTGGCCGTTATGTACTTCGATAACCAGACTCCCGAGGAGAATCTGGAACGCGTCCTGGTGGATATGTTGACGACGAATCTGGCGCGCTATGACAATGTGAATGTCATGAGCAGCCAACGCCTGTTCGACATTCTCAAGCAACTCGGAAAGCAGGATATCGAGTTTGTCGATCGCAGCGTTGCCACGGAAGTCGCTGAGAAGGGCCGTATCCAGACGATGGTCATGGGTAGCATCATCCAGCTCGGCAGTCAGATTCGCATCAACGCGCAACTTACCGATGTTGAGACGGGAAGCATCCTCGCGTCGGTATCAGAGTCTGGTGACTCGGTGGAGGATGTCTTCTCGATGGTGGACCGGCTCACGGAACGCATCAGCGCCGAGCTTTCCTTTGATACTGAGCTTTCGGCCGTTCGGATAGCGGACGTAACGACGAGCTCGCTGTCGGCCTATCGACTGTTTGTTGAAGGTCGAGAGGCCGAAACCAACTGGGCCTTCGCGGATGCCGTCGAGCGGTACCAGGCGGCTGTGGCGGAAGACACAACTTTCGCGATGGCATATGGCCGGCTAGCGGGTGCACAGGGGATGCTCGATTTCTTTCGCACCGGAGCCTGGGCATCTTCGGCGACAGCGAGGTCTGCGATTGCGGCAGCTCGCCGGCACGCCGATCGTACGACAGATCTGGAGCGGCGGCTACTTGCGGTCTGGATTGCGATGTGGGACGGAGACGCCGAGCGAGCCGACAGTCTGGCGGGTCCACTTCTCGAAAGATATCCTCAAGAAAAGGATGTCCTGTTGGCGACGGCGGAGGCGAAGATTCGCTCTGATGATCCGATGAGTGCAGCAAGACTGTTCGAAAGAGCCATCGAACTGGACCCTACGGCCGAGAACGTGTACAACAACCTCGGCTACCTGTATTTGGGGTTAGGAGAATACGATCTCGCCCTTTCCGCCATCACGAAGTACCGCTCTCTGAAGCCGGACGTGTGGAATCCATACGACTCCGAGTGGGACGTACTGGTACAGGCGGGTCGACTCGATGAGGCAGACGCGATCCTGACAAAGGCGCTCGCAAGAAACGCGGACTGGTACTGGCTTCATCGCCAGAGAGGTCTTTCGCGGATCCTTCAGGGGCGGTTCGTCGATTCGCAGACCGACTTCCTGAAATACGGAGAGCGAAGCACACAGTCACACCTGTTTCTGTCAATCCTGTCTCTTTATCAGGGTCGTGTTGTCGACGCAAGGCGCGAGATCGATCTTTACGCGGAGCGGGCTGCTGACGACACGTCTCTTGTCCGGCGACTTCAGTACAGGGGTGTGATCCACGGGCTCACGGGCGATGTCGACGAAGGCTTGCAGGCTCTTGAAGAGTCGACTCGACTAGCGTTGCGAACGGACCAACGGCCCTTTGAGGCCATCAATGCGTATGCGGCCGCGACACTTGCCATTGATGCTCGCCGGTGGGATAACGCCGAGTCCTTCACGCGGTCGCTGAGACAGGTTGTTGAGCAGTCCGATCTAAAGCAGCTCTCGGCGCTTGAGGAGGTGCTCGCGATTCGCCGTCGGGTGACTCGAGGAACAGATGCAGGCAACGTCCAGGTCGGTACAGTTGTTTTCGGTGGTCAGGGATCGCCTCCCGAGATGTTTTACTTGAAGTCCGAGGTATTTCGCCGCCGAGGAGACTACAAACAAGCCGCGGCGACCCTCGACTTGCTCCGGACTGCCAACCTGTCGGGTCGGTACTGGGTAATTCCCTATGCGACGTTCTTCCACGAACGATCACTGCTCGATCTCCGCCTTGGCAGGATATACGAGGAAGCGGGCGACGTCGAAGCGGCAGTGACGCACTACCGCACGGCGCAGGAGCAGTGGAGGAACGCCGACGCTGACTTCGAGCCCATGAAAGAGACGGTCGGGGCGCTCGATCGGCTTGGAGCAAACGACTGACGCATGCAACTGGGAAAACTCATAGGCCAGTACCAGATCCTCGAGAAACTGGGTCGCGGCGGCATGGGCGTCGTGTACACGGCCCGCGACACGAAACTCGACCGGACCGTTGCCCTCAAGTTTCTGCCTCCGCACATGAGTACGGATGAGGAGGCGAAGCAGCGGTTTATCCAGGAGGCGAAGGCCGCGTCCGCTCTGGATCACGCCAACATCTGCACGATCCACGACATCGCCGAAACCGAGGACGGCGAGCTCTATATCGTGATGGCGTTCTACGAGGGGCAGACGCTGAAGTATCGCCTCGAGCACGAAGAATTCGCCATCGGCGACGCTCTCGATGTGGCCCGCCAGCTCGGACGGGCTCTCGAAAGAGCACACGAGGCTGGTATCATTCACCGCGATCTGAAGCCGGCCAATATCATGGTGACGGATCGCGGCGAGGTGAAACTGCTGGACTTCGGTCTTGCAAAATTGATGTCAGGGCTTGACCTGACAGCCGAAGGCAGCACGCTCGGCACGGCGGCATACATGAGTCCCGAGCAGGCGCGCGGCGAGGAAATGGACGCCCGTACGGACATCTGGTCATTCGGTGTCGTCCTGTACGAGATGCTGGCGGGGCAGAAGCCGTTTCGAGGCGACTACGACCAGGCCCTCCTCTATGCAATTCTGAATGAAGACCCCCCTCCCATCGACGAGCAGCGTCCGGAAATGCCGGACGCCCTGTCAGATACGGTCACTAAGTGTCTTCAGAAAGATCGGGACTCGCGCTACGACGGCATGACCACGCTGTTGTCGGACATCGACGCGGAAACTGTGCCCGCAGCTTCCGGGCGTGCGGACGCCCGCTCGAAACGCATGGTCTCCCGACCGGTTCTGCTGTCGATTGTTGGCCTGTTTTCCGCGCTTGTCCTTGCCGGCATAGTCTACCAGGCCAACCGAGGTGACGACGCCTCCGGCCACTCCGTGTCCAGCGACGTAATCGCCGTTCTTCCGTTTGCGGTCAGAGGATCTCCCGACCTGGCCTATCTTGGGGAGGGCATGGTGGATCTAATATCCCAGAAGCTCGACGGTGCCGGAAACCTGCGCGCACTTAATCCTCGTGCCGTCATCTCGCTGATAAACCGGGAGGGACTCGATATCAACGATCCTGAGTCCGGGAGCCGCGTCGCCCGCAAACTGGGCGCCGGCCGGTATGTCACGGGTGACCTCCTCGAGGTTGGCGGGAGGCTGAGGTTGACCGCCTACCTGACCGATACGGATCAGCCCAATCAGCCGTTGGGCGAGGCCGCTGTCGAAGGTGCGGCGGAAAACCTTTTTGACGTGATCGACGATCTTGTGACGGACCTGCTTGGAGG
>JABDKH010000222.1 GCA_013002345.1 Rhodothermales bacterium | reverse complement strand
ATCCTCCGCGGGAAGCACAAGCCGTCGTTCACTCCTCACGTCGACGTCGGCGACCACGTCATCGTCATCAACGCTGACAAAGTGCGCTTTTCCGGAGCGAAGGAAGCGAACAAGACGTACTTCAGCCACAGCGGCTATCCTGGCGGTGTTCGGGTTCAGACCGTCAAGGATCTGAGAGAGAGGAAGCCGGAATTCATCGTAGAGAGCGCCGTTCGCGGCATGCTGCCGAAGGGCCCGCTGGGTCGCCAGATGTTCAAGAAGCTGAAGGTCTACGCGGGACCAGAGCACCCGCACGCGGCACAGAACCCGTCAACGCTCGAGATCTAAACCGATTTTCAGTAGAAAAGCCCAATAAGAATGGCAGCACCTGTTCAGTATAACGCCGTCGGCCGCCGCAAGACGTCGGTTGCCCGTGTCTACGTTAGGCCCGGGAAAGGCAAGGTCGTCGTTAATAAGAAAGAGATCGAGACCTACTTCCCCCTCCTGACGAGCAGAAACCGGGCCCTCGCTCCACTCAGAGTGACAGAGACCGGGGACCAGTTTGATATCGTCGTCAACGCCAAAGGCGGTGGACTCACTGGCCAGGCAGAGGCCATCCAGCTCGGCATCGCACGCGCCCTTCTGCAATACAACGAGGAGTTGCGCAAGCCGCTGCGGGACGCTGGCCTCCTTACGCGTGACCCACGCATGGTCGAGCGCAAGAAGTACGGCCAGCCGAAGGCGCGCAAACGCTTCCAGTTCTCGAAGCGTTAGGCCGTAACTCTGCCACAGGCATTCAGTATGTGTCGGCCCTGGCCGACAAAATCACACATGCAGTCCGATGCGCGGCGGGGTGGCCAACCCTGTTTGGCTTCACCGCGCAGATGACGGCTGCAGAGGAGTAAACCCAACCATACGGAGATAATGGAAACGCAAGCATCGACGCATCGCGCCTCGATAGAGGACCTGATCAAGGCCGGAGCCCATTTCGGCCATCTCACCAGTCGCTGGAATCCCAAAATGCGCTCCTACGTGTTCATGGAGCGCAACGGCATCCACATCATCGACCTGACACGTACGCAGACTCTGCTCGATGAGGCTGCCGCGGCTGCCGCCCGATTTGCCGCTCAAGGCAAGACCATCCTCTTCGCCGGTACGAAGAAGCAGGCCCGCGACATCCTCCGCAAACACGCGGAGGCCTGCGACATGCCGTATGTCGTGGAGCGCTGGCTCGGTGGCACGCTAACGAACTTCCAGACGATCCGCCGCAGCATCCGGCGCATGGAGGATCTGTCCAAGATGGAAGAGGACGGAACACTCGACCAGCTAAAAAAGAAGGAGCGCCTCATGAAGGGGCGCGAAAGGCAGAAGCTGGAGAAAGTATTGACGGGTATAGCTTCAATGCCCCGCGTACCCGGCGCCCTTTTTGTGGTCGATATCAACCGCGAGCACATCGCCGTCAAAGAGGCGAGAAAGCTCGGTGTGCCGATTATCGCCATGATTGATACCAACTGCGATCCGGACCTCGTCGATTTCCCGATCCCCGCCAATGATGATGCTATCAAGTCCATCGATCTTGCGGCATCCGTGATCTCGACGGCCATTCAGGAAGGGCTGAAGCAGCGAGACCTCAAGCGGGCTAGCGAACAAGCTGAGAAAGACAAGATCCAGCAGGAGAGGGCGGAGATAAAGGCAGAAAGAGCAGAGAAAGCGAAGAAGGCGGAGAAGGAAGAGAAGGGCGAGCCGGACAAAGAGAAGAGAGCCAGGAAGACAACATCGACACCTGAGAAGAAGGAGAAGGAGTTGCTTCAGCTGGCCAAGACCGAGAAGCCAGGCGACAAGGCAGCGACGAAGTCAGCGAAAACGTCCGACGTAGTCTCAGACGTAAAAGCCGAGACGAAGGCCGCTGAAGAAGTTGCTGCGAAGGCCGCAAAGAAAGCGAAAGAGCCAGCCGACGCGGAAGCCGCCGAGAAGGCTAAGTCGTAACCCGTTCGACCAACTCCTTCAACGAAGACACAAGCAAGCTTAGAGATGGAAATAATGTCTGTATCAGCCAAAGATGTAAAGCGGCTTCGCGACATCACCGGCGTGGGGATGATGGATTGCAAGCGTGCGCTCACTGAGAGCAACGGCGACTTTGACGCCGCCATCGAACTCCTCCGCAAGAAGGGACAGAAAGTTGCAGCGAAACGCGCCGACAGAGATGCCAAGGAGGGTCTCGTCGTTGCTCGAACATCCGCTGACGGTCACACAAGTGTGCTCGTCGAAGTGAACTGCGAAACAGATTTCGTCGCCCGAAACGAAGACTTCCAGTCCTTCGCCGGTGACGTCGCTGATCTCGTTCTCGCGAAGCTCCCTGCCGATCGCGATGCTCTCCTGGCGCTCAACATGGAGAACGGACAGAAGCTGGAGCAGATGATCACCGAACTTACCGGCAAGATCGGTGAGAAGATCGATGTCCGGCGACTGGCCGTACTGACCAACGACTCCGGCCAGTCCGTTCCGTACATCCACCCCGGTTCACGACTTGGAGTACTCGTTTCCATTTCGGGAACGGGAGAAGCCACGGTCGTTGGTCGTGATGTGGCCATGCAGGTCGCGGCATTGAATCCGGTCGCGACTACTCGCGACGAAGTACCGGTCGATGTCCAGGAGAAGGAAGTCGAGATCGCCCGCGACGCCGCACGCAACGAAGGCAAACCGGAGAAGATTCTCGATCGAATTGCTCAGGGCAAGCTCGAACGTTACTTCAAGGATAACGTGCTCGTTGAACAGCCGTTCGTGAAGGACGCCTCCATCAGCGTAGGCGACCTGCTCAAGAAGTCGGACCTGACCGTTCACTCGTTCGTCAGGTTCGCGCTCGGCGACTGACAATGGATGCCGAAGAAGTCTGGATAGTGAGCAGGGCGCCGCATTCGTGGCGCCCTGTTTGTTTATGCCTCCGGCGCCTTCGCTTCCTTTGCTTAGCTTGCGATGACTCCCTAGTTTTCCTCAGCCAATCAACGCATCAAATACATGTCTGAAGCCGGCGAATCGAGCTTGCGTTACAAACGGGTCATGCTGAAACTGAGCGGCGAAGCGTTGCTCGGTGACAAAGAGTATGGCGTGGACGACAAGGTCCTCGCGACCTACGCACGGGAGATCAAGACGGTCATTGATGAAGATGTCGAAGTCGCGATTGTCATTGGTGGCGGCAACATCTTTCGCGGCGTGAACAATGCTTCGACGGGCATGACGCGAGCTCATGCGGACTACATGGGCATGCTTGCGACCATGATCAACGCCATGGCGCTCCAGGATGCGCTCGAGCAGGCGGGCGTGTACACCCGGTTGTTGTCGAGCATCAAGATGGAGCAGATTGCCGAGCCTTTCATTCGGCGGCGAGCGATCCGGCATCTCGAGAAGAGACGCGTCGTCATTTTCGGGGCGGGCACCGGAAATCCTTACTTCACGACGGACACGGCGGCCGCGCTTCGCGCGCTGGAGATTGATGCCGACGTGATACTGAAGGGGACCCGCGTGGACGGCGTGTTTAGCGCAGATCCCGAAAAAGACGCCGGGGCTGAGTTGTTCAAGACGATCCACGGCGACGACGTGATCGAGAAGAATCTGCGCATCATGGATATGACGGCTTTTACGCTTTGCAAGGAGTCGGACATGCCCATTATTGTTTTCAACATGAACGTGGAGGGCAACCTGGCGCGGGTCGTTCGCGGCGACCAGGTGGGAACGCTGGTTCACTGGACGGGTAAAGCATCTGCTGCCGGCGTGGCTCACGCCAGGTAGATTCAGATTCTGAATTTTGGAGATCGATTATGCTTGATGACCACATTAAGCGAGTGCTAGGGGAGGCCACCGACAAGATGGACAAGGCGCTCGAGCACCTTCGGACGGAACTGACCTCGATCCGGGCTGGCCGAGCGTCTCCAGCCATGCTTGAACACCTCAGGGTGGACTACTACGGGACACAGACGCCCCTGAACCAGATGGCGAGCGTCAGTGCGCCACAGCCGGACCTTCTCATGGTTCAGCCGTGGGACACCTCTGCACTTGCGGAGATCGAGAAGGCAATCCTGACCTCGAACATGGGATTCAATCCCTCGAACGACGGCACCTTCATCCGAATACCCATTCCGCCTCTTTCCGAGGAACGACGCAAGGACCTCGTTAAGACGGCACGGGCACGCGGCGAAGACACGAAGGTGGCCGTCCGGAATGTGAGGCGCCACTCGAAGGACGAGATCAAGCGAATGCAGCAGGACGAGAACCTGCCTGAGGACATGCGCTACGAGGGTGAGGAGGAGCTGCAGCAGGTCACCGACAAGCACATCCAGAAGATTGACGACTACCTCGACAGGAAGGAAGCGGAGATCATGGAGGTGTAACCTGCGTTCTATTTCTGACTGCAGAACGCCGGTGTTTGGATGCGAACGGAGAGGTGCCCGAGTGGCTGAAGGGGCACGCCTGGAAAGCGTGTGTACCTCTAGGGGTACCGTGGGTTCGAATCCCACCCTCTCCGCATTTACGGGCCGGAAGCGGCGGCGCTTTCGGCTCTTCTGGTTGATGTACATCGCACCGCCCGGCGGTGCAAGCAAGCAACACGCGGACTATGATTTCGAGTATGACCGGTTTTGGGCGGGGACGGGCTGAAGGCGAAGGAGTCACGGTCGTCGTCGAAATTAAATCCGTGAACAGCCGCTTCTGTGAGATTTCAGTCCGGGGACCGCGCAACCTCGCCGAAAAGGAGGTCGATGTTCAGAATCGGATCAAGGAATCCCTGGCACGCGGGCGTATCACGGCCCACCTCACCATTGAGGCGCGGGCCGAACTGGAGTCTGCTGTCGGCATCAATCGTCCGGTGGCCCAGGCGTACCGTAACCTGCTGCAGGACCTGATCAGGGAATTGGACATTCAGGACTCCGTCAGACTCGAGCACCTTCTGCGTTTTCCCGAGATCGTCGACAAGACCGATACGGCGGAAACAGACATCGAGGAACTCTGGCCCGTCGTCGCCGCGGCGCTGGAAGAGGCCATCACCAAGATATGCGCGATGCGGCGCAAGGAAGGTGAGGCTCTTCTGTCTGACCTTGCCGGAAGTCTCGATACGCTGGAAGAAGGTCTCGCGACCATCAATGATCGAGCGCCGGAACGTATTGTCGCGGCACGTACACGACTACAGGAGCGAATTGCCGAACTCGTAAGCGAAGAGCGCGTCGACCGGGAGCGTCTTGAATTTGAGATCGCCATCATGGCCGACAAGCTCGATGTAAACGAAGAAGCCGTTCGCCTCGCCTCGCACATACAACTTTTCCGCGACGCCCTTGAGATGAAAGAGTCCGTCGGCCGGAAGCTCAACTTCATTTCGCAGGAGATGAATCGCGAGATCAATACCATCGGATCAAAAGCAAACGACCCTGAGATCGCCCACGTCGTGGTGCGAATGAAAGAAGAACTTGAGAGAGTCCGTGAACAAATCGAAAACGTCCAATAGTAACGGCAACGCGGACCGACGAAGAATCGTTGTCCTCACCGCCCCGAGTGGCTCCGGCAAGACGAGCATCGCTCGCCGCGTCATGGCCCAGATGCCGGATCTCCGGTTCTCTGTTTCTGTAACCACGCGTCCTATTCGTCACTACGAGCGTGACGGGGTCGACTACCATTTCGTCTCACCTGAGACGTTCAACGATTACATCGAGTCCGGCGAGCTCCTGGAATACCAGGAGGTGTACCCGGGCAGGCTTTATGGAACGCTGCAACGTGAGGTGGACCGGACAGCCGCCGAGGGACCTGTGCTGCTCGACATCGACGTCAAGGGGGCGCTGAACGTCCGTGAGGCCTTCGGAACAGATTGTTTCGTGATCTTCATCCGCCCGCCATCGTTGGAAGAACTGGAAAAGAGACTCACACTGAGGGGAAGTGAAGATCCGTCGTCACTGGCCGATCGTATCGACAAGGCCACGTACGAACTCGAGCACCAGGATCGCTTCGACGCCGTCGTCGTCAACGAGGACCTGGACAGTGCTGTAACCGATACGCTTGCACTGATCCACTCTTTTCTCGATGCGGATCCCGACTCGAACCCGGCGATCGAATCTCGACAACGAAAAAACGGTGACTGATCTATCTGACCGAAATATCATTCTTGGTGTGACCGGTGGCATCGCGGCCTACAAATCGGCTGAGTTGGTCCGGTTGCTGAAGAAGGCGGGTGCGACCGTACAGGTCGTGATGACGCCGGATGCGACTCGTTTTATCGGGCCGCTCACCCTCGGGACGCTTTCTGAACGCGAAGTCCTCATGGAGATCTTTCCCGAGAATGAATCGGGAAGCTGGACGAAGCACGTGTCGCTTGGCCTGTGGGCGGATCTGTTTGTCGTCGCGCCGGCGACAGCCCAGACCGTCGGCAAGCTCGCCCACGGACTCTGCGACTCCATGCTCACTGCCGTGGCGCTTGCTGCACGCTGCCCCATCCTAGTTTGTCCCGCGATGGATCACGACATGTTCGTCCATCCTGCGACGCAGTCGAATCTGGAGACGCTCGAGGAGTATGGTTATGTCGTCATGCCGCCGGATCGGGGCGAACTCGCGAGTGGGCTGGTCGGACAGGGGCGGCTGCCGGAGCCGGAGGCAATCGTGGAGCGCATAGCCCGCGAATTGCAGCAGCGGATCGAGGCGTGCGAAGACCTCGTCGGGATGAAAGTGCTGGTGACCGCAGGGCCGACGCGCGAGTCAATCGACCCCGTCAGGTTTCTTACCAATCACTCGTCCGGAAAGATGGGCTTCGCTCTGGCCATTGCCGCCAGGCTACGCGGAGCCCATGTGGTTCTGGTGTCGGGGCCCTCCGACCTGCCGTCTCCAACCGGCGTCGAACGCATTGACGTAACGACCGCGAACGAGATGTACCAGGCCGTGATCCGACATCGCGATGCGGACGTCGTGATCATGGCGGCTGCCGTGGCGGACTACACGACAGAGTCGACCGCGTCGTCGAAGATCAAAAAAGAGGGAGATGGCGACCTGGTGCTAACACTGCACCGAACCCGTGACATCCTTGCCGAACTGGGCCGATCCAAGGAGCCGGAGCAGACGCTCGTCGGCTTCGCCCTCGAGACAGACAACGAGATCGACAACGCACGTCGCAAGATCGCAGAGAAGAACCTCGATCTCATTGCCCTGAACAACCCGAAAGACAAGGGAGCTGCGTTTCGTCACGACACGAACCGCGTACGCCTGATTGACAGAGACGGTGCCGTAGAGGATCTGGGAACGAAGTCGAAGGACGATATCGCGAACCTGATTCTGGATCGCGTAGTGTCGATACGTTTGGTTGGGGAGGTTTCGGAGTAACACGCCGGTCGCAGGGCCTGATTCTGCAGCCAGAAGCAAGGTGCCGGTGGTACACTCCGGCCGACAACTCGCATGCCCGTATGCGCATAGTCGTTGTAGGTGATACCCACGGTAAACACGACGAACTCGGCATTCTCGAGGGCGACGTTCTCATTCATTGCGGCGATTTTTGCGATGGGTTCCAGAAGAACCAGAGCGATGTGGACGACGTCGATGCCTGGTTCGCCCGGCAGCGATTCGAGTGCATTCTCTGTATCGGGGGAAATCACGACTTCGCAGCTTCTGAACGACTCCGCCTGGGCCTGCCTGTCTTCCGCCATGCCGTATGGCTGCAAGATACCAGCCACGTGTATCGAGGCGTTAGGTTCTATGGGTCGCCATGGCTTCCGCACCTTCAGGGATGGGCGTTCTACATGACACCCGGCGGACTCCAGGAGAAGTGGTCGATGATTCCGAATGCGACGGACGTTCTCATTACACACACGCCCCCGTTTGGAATTCTGGACAGGCCACGGTCGGGCAAGATCAGTTGCGGGTGTCCGGATCTATTGAAACAGCTTGAGATCGTACGGCCGCGGTATCATGTCTTTGGGCATATCCATGCCAGTGCCGGCATTTATGAGGGCGAGCATACCACGTTCATAAATGCTGCTTCAGTCGATAGTAATTTCGACATAGCGCGTCCGCCCGTCACGCTCGAATACGTTTGAGCTGACACATGCCTGCCGATGCTGTGGACTTGATTCGTCGACGGGCTCTGTTGTGCCGACAGGCTGTTCACCTGGTCAGTTGTCCCCATTTTTCCCACAATCGCCATGAATCCCCGGTGCGTCTGGTTGAGATGCGAGCCCCGGCATCCTACCTTGCGTGTCCGCTAACATGTGCGCCCGACACGCACTTCGAAAAAGGATGTTGACTCTTAATCGATGCACGACGTTTTGGATGAAATAAAGGGCGCACTGGAACTGGAGATAGCGCTGTCGGGCCCGACGGTGCCTGTTGAGCCAACAGTTGTTTCAGAAGCCTCTCCGTTGACGTCGACGAGTCCCGCCCCTGCAGCCGCGCCTCCAGGGGAAAACAACACTGAAACGACCGATCGCTTCAATGCGCTGATCGAGGCCGGGTCACCGCTTCACAAATTCGGCGACCTCGCCGCCGTGGAGAAGTGGGTCGCGAACACCGTTCTGATTCCGCTGGACGAGGTTCGACAGAAACCCGTCTTCGGCGTAGGCAACCCCGAAGCCGATCTGATGATTATTGGTGAAGCGCCCGGCGCCGATGAGGACCGGCAGGGAGAACCGTTCGTTGGTCGTGCCGGTCAGTTGCTTACGAAGATTCTCGCCGCCATCGGTTTTGCCCGCAGCGACGTGTACATCGCGAACATTCTCAAGAGTCGCCCTCCGAACAACCGCGATCCTTTGCCTGCCGAAGTCGCAGCCCACATCCCGATTCTGTTCAAGCAGATCGCGCTCATTCGTCCACGCGTGATCCTTTGCGTGGGAAAGACCGCGGGCAATTCGCTTCTTCAGAAGAAGGGGTCTCTCAAGGCATTGCGCGGAGAGTTTCATGACTTTCATGGCGTCCCGGTAATGGTCACTTATCATCCGGCGGCACTGCTTCGAAATCCCGAGTGGAAGAAGGCTACATGGGAAGACGTGCAGAAACTGCGTGACCACCACGATCAACTCACGGGCGCCGGCGCCACCAGCTACTGAAGAGTCTCGCCATGGCTGACGAAAAGGATCTTACGACACGGATCAGGCTGGAGGAAGAACTTCAGCCCCCGCCTCCGAGACCGCGTCGCCGCAATGGTGGGGCGACCCCGGCGTCCGGCACGGGCAGATCCGGCCGCGTGCCTCCTCAGGCCGTCGACATCGAGAAGGCCGTTCTCGGCGCGATGCTTATCGAGCGCGAGGCGATTCCGCAGGTGATCGAAATCCTGCCTCCGGACGCGTTCTACGCTTCACAGCACCAGAAGGTGTACGACGCGATTCTGGGCCTGTTTGAACGAGGCAATCCGGTCGACCTCATCACGGTAGGAGAGGAGCTCCGGCGAAATGGCGAACTCGAGAAAGTAGGCGGAGAGTACTATCTCTCCGAGCTGACGACACACGTGGCCTCGGCTGCCAACGTTGAGTATCACACCCGCATCATCACCGAAAAATCGCTGCTGCGTAAACTCATCGAGACGATGACCGCGCACGTCGGTGATGCGTACGATCCGTCGGCCGATGCGTTCGAACTGCTCGACCAGGTCGAGTCCGACATCTTCCGAATCTCCGACACCCAGCTTCGTCGAGCCGCGACCTCAATGAACGAGGTTTTGAAGGACACGCTGTCGCGACTGGAGGCGATTCACGGACGCGAAAGCGGCATCACGGGTGTGCCCACCGGCTTCAGTTCGCTCGACAATTTGACCGGCGGGTGGCAACCATCCGACCTGATTATCATCGCTGCGCGACCCTCCATGGGCAAGACGGCGTTCGCGCTGGCATCCGCCCGAAACTCGGCGCTTCACAAGAAGAACCCTGTCGGTGTCGCCATCTTCTCGCTCGAAATGAGTGCCGGGCAGCTTGCCCAGCGTCTCCTGACATCCGAAGCCCGCGTCGATGCACAGGCTGCCCGTACGGGACGACTCAGCGATGACGACTGGCCAAAGCTGGCCCGCGCCGCCGGCCGGCTTTCGTCCGCTCCCATCTACATCGACGACACGCCGGGCCTCTCCATCCTCGAACTTCGCGCCAAGTGTCGCCGCCTGAAGGCCGAGCACGACATCGGCCTCGTCGTAGTCGACTACCTGCAGCTCATGCATGGGACGCTTCAGTCGCGCAGCTCCAACCGCGAACAGGAGATTGCTCAGATATCCAGATCCCTCAAAGGCCTCGCCAAGGAATTGAACGTGCCCGTCCTGGCTCTGTCTCAGCTGAGTCGTGCAGTGGAAACTCGCGGCGGCGATCGGCGCCCACAACTGTCCGACCTGCGGGAGTCCGGATCCATCGAGCAGGACGCTGATGTTGTGGCATTTATCTACCGTGCGGAGCGCTATGGGATTACAGTCGACGAGCACGGCAATTCAACAGAGGGACTCGCGGAGATCATTGTCGGCAAGCAGCGAAACGGACCCGTCGGCGATGTGCGGCTGGCGTTCGTCCATCAACATGCTCGCTTCGAGAACCTGACGACGTATTACGCCGAGCCGTCGGCGCAACTCGGCCCGGAAGGCGCCGAAGGTGCGGCCGGCGAGTTGCCCCCAGTCGACACGCCGTTCTAGGCAGGCGATCAGCCGCCGAGTCCGGGTGGCAGTGACCGCCCGAGTTTAATCGGCGTCTTCTCTTTCGATCGGAGCCGCAGGTTCAGCATCTCCACGAACACCGAGAAGGCCATCGCAAAGTAGATGTAACCCCTGGGGATGTGGAAATCGAGGCCTTCCGCCACGAGTGCGACACCAACCATCAGCAAGAACGCCAGAGCCAGCATCTTAACTGTGGGCCGGGCCTCTATGAAGCGCGAGATGGCTCCCGAACTCACCATCATGATAATGATTGCTATCACGACAGCCGTGACCATCACCCATAACTGATCGGCCATTCCAACTGCCGTGATTACCGAGTCGAGGGAGAACACGATGTCGAGCAGAAGAATCTGAATGATGACGCTGCGAAACGTTGCGGCCGCGCGAGAGCCCGCATCCTCATGGCCTATTTCTTCCAGCCTGGAGTGAATCTCGTGAGTCGCTTTCGCCAGCAGGAATAGCCCTCCTCCGATGAGAATGAGATCGCGTCCAGAAATCTCATACCCGATGATGGCAAACAGGGGTGCGGTAAGTCGCATGATCCAGGTGAGCGAAAGCAGCAACAGGACGCGGCCGATGAGTGCGAGTGCAAGTCCCACAATGCGGGCACGCTCCTGCTGATGTTCCGGCAGCTTTCCGGCGAGGATCGAGATGAAAATGATGTTGTCGATGCCAAGGACAATCTCGAGCGCCGTCAGCGTGGCAAGAGCGATCCATGCCTGAGGGTCGTACAACCAGTCCAATGTTTGCGGCCTTTGAAATGAATGGTGGGGAGCCGCCCACAATTTAACGGACTGACCTGAAGCAGAAAAGCCGCACCATTGAGGCGCGGCTTCGCGAATTTATACCTGGGCCGATGGGATGCGGGGGTTCATGCCGCTCGTGTCTCGCGGGAGTTTGCGACGTCCTTGTCCCAGTATGGCCGACTGTCGGTGTTGATGGTGTCCGAGGCTTTACGACAGAGCTGCATGATCTCAGCCTGAATCTCGACGTGCCGCGTCCAGCTCTCCTTCGTCCGTACGAGGGTACACGATTCTTCAACCAGCGCTTCGATGCGCTCGATGAGATCCTTTTTGACGACTTCCTTGTTTACCATTGCCTTGTCCGCCTGAGCCAACCATGTTGTCGAAGTGCTAGCGGTAGTATCGGCGGCAGGAAGGGGTGATTTAAGTCAAGAATCGACGCAGATATTGGTGGCGCAGGAACGCAGAGGCGGCGCCGGGGCACTGGCAACGGCAGCATCCGTGCTCGGCAATGATTTCGGTGGTGGACGGCAAGGACTCGGTCGGTAGGCGCGAGTGTCAGAAACCGTCATCCCTGACCAGATCACGGGGCCACGCCCGGTTTCTGCCGACTTGAATGGGATTATTCGCTGCGATCATCAGTCGGCCCTTCGGTCCTCGCGTTTCGCCTGCCCCTGCCTGCGCAGGGGCGTGCGCGAGAATGACGGGGAAAGAGAATGACCGGGGGTGCGACAACTAAAAGGCTTGGCGCCCCAATCCGGCGCCAAGCCACATACAGCGGGCGCTGGGTGTATTTCTCGCCGCAATCGTGATTGCGACCCTTTCGGGTAAAGCGCCGGCTGTGCCTGTAACAGTAGCCACGAACGCGAGCAATGTCAATCTGGAGATCCCGATTTCACACTGCGAAACCCGGTCGTAGTTGACCAGCCGATCGACGTATTGGTACACTGCCGCCGGCCATCCAACATTCATCTACCGCAGAAAACACTGATCGCGCTATGAGAGAGATTGTCACCGCCATTGATGTCGCGGCTGCCCCCGAGATCGTCTGGAAGATTCTCACAGACTTCGGCAGCTACCCGGAGTGGAATCCGTTTATCCCGGAGATTGTCGGGGCTGCCGTCGAAGGAACGCGGCTTGCTGTTCGCATCGAACCGCCCGGTGGTAAGGCGATGACATTTCGACCAACAATCCTGCGGGTAGCACACCCCCGGGAGTTGCGGTGGCTTGGACGACTGCTCCTGCCCGGCCTGTTCGATGGAGAACACCTCTTTCAGATCGAGGAAACAGCCTACGGAGGCGCTCGCCTACATCATCGCGAACAATTCAGCGGACTGCTGGTGCCCCTGTTCTTGAATACTATGTCGGGACCGACGCGAAAGGGCTTCGAGGCGATGAACAACGCGCTCAAGAAACGTGCAGAGGGCCGTGCCAGCTGATGTGACGGCTGGCTGCTCTCCGTAGGCTCCCTCGTCCTCGATATAGTCGGGCTCCGTGAAGCCACTGCGGCTCCGCCTATACACTACAATCTTCGACCGTAACTGTAACCATTCTGAAGATGACCGGTTTTCAATGGAAACTGCGACCCATCGAATGCGACAAGACCAGAACCTGAAGACGGACTCCGAACTCATGCTTGAGGTCGCGGGAGGGGCACGAGAGAGTGCCGGCGTGTTGTTTACGCGTCATCATCAGAAACTGTACCGCTACTTCTTCTCGATCATGCGAAACAGAGCTGACAGTATGGATGCCGTGCAGGACGTGTTTGATCGGCTCATTCGGTACGGTCACTCCTTTCGCGGCGGGACCTTCTTGCCCTGGCTGTTTCGAATCGCAAAGAACGTTGCAAATGATCAATACCGAAAACCCTCTCGTTCAGAAACATCGCTTGAGACGTTCCAGCGTGTGGACCCGGCGCCTTTGCCAGACCGTCATCTTGAGATGAGCCAGGACAAGAGGGTGCTCGCCGAGGCCCTGAACCGGCTTTCGCCGGCGTATCGG
>JABDKH010000221.1 GCA_013002345.1 Rhodothermales bacterium | reverse complement strand
GAAAGCGGCCCGATCAAGGTCGAACTCAGACAGGAGGATGGCGTGTACCGGGTCTACCGTGGAGGGGAGCCGTTCTTCATCCGCGGTGCCGGTCTTGAGCGGCAACCTCCCGGCGCGGGTAGCATTGAGTTGCTGGCCGAGCATGGGGCCAACGCATTACGTACGTGGCGAACGGACGAGGCAGGAACTACGGGCCAGGACATCCTCGACGAGGCCCACGCCAATGGATTGGCCGTAATGATGGGACTCGAGATCGCCCGCGAGCGACCAGGGCAGGGCGTCGGCGTCTTCGGCTTCGACTATAACGACTCCGTCGCGGTGGCCGCACAACTCGAACAGGTCAGGGCCGAGGTGATGAAGTACAAGGACCATCCGGCACTGCTGGTGTGGGGCATCGGCAACGAACTCAACCTCCGGGCCACCAATCCGCGGGTGTGGAACGCCGTCAACGACATCTCCCGCATGATCCACGAAGTCGATCCAAATCACCTGACCACGACTTCTCTGGCTGGAATCGACAATGAGCTCGTCGATCAGATCAAGGAGCGGGCGCCCGACCTGGATCTGCTGAGTATTCAGATGTATGGTGACCTTCCGAATCTCCCGCGCTACATAGACGAGACGGGATGGGACGGAGCCTATATGGTCACCGAGTGGGGCGCGACCGGTCACTGGGAAGTCGCCGTGACCCCATGGGGCGCGCCGGTTGAGAATACGAGTTCAGTGAAAGCGGACTCTTATTACGACAGGTACAACGTCGCCATCGGTTCGGACACGACACAGTGTGTCGGTTCATTTGTGTTCCTGTGGGGACAGAAACAGGAGCGCACTCCAACCTGGTACGGCATCTTCCTTCCGACCGGAGAGGAAACGGAGACTGTCGACGTGATGCATTATATCTGGAACGACACCTGGCCCGACAATCGTTCGCCGAGGCTCGAATCCGCGACGCTTGACGACAAGACGGCGTACGAGGGCGTGTCCCTGATTGCCGGCCGCGCGTATCCCGCGAAAGCGGTCGTCACAGATCCGGACGGAGATGCCCTGACGTACTCGTGGGTGCTCATGCACGAAAGCACCGATCTTGGAGACGGTGGAGACCAGGAGAGTACGCCCGAAAGCATCGCTGATCTTATCGAACGGCCGAACGCTGCAAGCGCGACGGTGATCGCGCCGGCAGAGCCGGGAGCCTACCGGCTGTTCGTGTATGCCTACGACGGGCAAGGCCATGCCGCTCACGCCAACATACCCTTCCTTGTAAACGAGTGACGGATTCAGAGGTCGATTTCCCGGTGCAGACGGAGGCAACAACATCGCGTCGGCCCGTGTACGCAGGCGACGCAGTGCGCAAGACGGGTGGTTCTCGTGTCGAGGGCGGATTTGTGACCCTCGACGGCGAGAGGTTCTATCGGATTTCTCGCTACGATCGCATGCCGCCATTTTTCATGTCGATCGTGAGTCACTCCGATCTATGGATGTTCATCTCCAGCAACGGGGCACTGACGGCTGGTAGGAAGAACCCGGAGCACGCACTGTTTCCGTATTACACCGTCGACAAGATTCACGACTCGCACGGAATCACTGGCGGCAAGACGCTGATCCTGGCTGACGTCGAGGCAAGACGGATGCTCTGGGAGCCGTTCTCGCGCGAAGGTGATGGCCTGTATGACGTCGAGCGAAATCTGTACAAGAACACGGCGGGCAACAAACTTCTTTTCGAAGAGGAAAACAGGGACCTCAATCTGGTCTTCCAGACCATGTGGACCAGTAGCGACCGCTTCGGATTTGTGAAGCGCTCGGTGCTTCGCAACACGGGTACCGGCAACGTCGCGTGCAGTGTGCTGGATGGGATTCAGAACCTTCTTCCTTACGGCACCGATCGACTGATCCAGACAGAGCGAAGCACGCTGCTTGACGCGTACAAGAAGAATGAACTGCTGCTGCCCTCCGGTCTCGGCCTCTTCATGCTGAGCTCGATACCCGTGGACAAACCTGAGCCGAGTGAGGCCTTGAAGGCAACGACCGTATGGTCGGTGGGGCTCACTGACGTTCGCTACCTGTTATCGTCGCGGCAAGTCGATCGGTTTCGAAGCGGAGATCCGGTCGAGACGGAGACGGACGTACGGGCAGAGCGAGGTGCGTATTTCGTCGCGACAGAAGTGACCCTCAACGGACAGGAATCTCGTGCATGGTATGTCGTGACGGACGTCGAACAGGGTCCGGCGGAGGTTGCAGAACTGCAAAAGCTGCTAGGCGATTCGTCTGCGCTGATGAGCCTCGTCGAACAGGACGTCGAGTCCGGCACGAGGAGTCTCCGGCAGTATGTGGCCGGCGCCGACGGACTTCAGTTGACTTCCGACGAACTGTCTTCTACCCGTCACTTCGCAAACGTGCTCTTCAATGTCATGAGGGGCGGGACGTTTGCGGAAGGCTACAGCATTCAGACAGCCGATCTCATTGACTTCATAGCGACGCACAATAGTAGGGTGGCCGAGCGTCAATCGGCGTTCCTCGAATCGCTACCCGACCGCATCGACCTTCAGACGCTTCTGTCGAGTGCGTCGGCAAAAGGAGATCCAGATCTGACGCGACTGTGCTACGAGTACCTGCCTATCGCCTTCAGCAGGCGACATGGCGACCCCAGTCGGCCGTGGAATTATTTCAGCATCGATATTAAGTCCGACGACGGTTCGCCGGTCTTCAACTACCAGGGCAACTGGCGCGACATCTTCCAGAACTGGGAAGCGCTGTGTATCTCGTACCCTGAATTCGCGCCGGGCATCATCTCCAAGTTTGTGAATGCCTCGACCGCGGACGGATACAATCCGTACCGAATTACACGCAACGGGATAGACTGGGAACGGCTGGATCCCTCCGACCCATGGTCGTTCATCGGCTACTGGGGAGATCACCAGACCATCTATCTTTTGAAGCTTCTGGAGATCTCGAAGAATCACAACCCGGGTCAGCTTGGAGAGCTTCTGTCGGCGGAGGAATTCGCGTATGCGAACGTGCCGTATCGGATCAAATCGTACGAGCATCTTCTGGATGATCCGCACGACACGATAGAGTTCGACGATGATCTGGATCAGATCATTGCAGAGCGAGTCCGGGAAGTCGGAGCGGACGGGCGCCTCCTCTGGAATCGTGCAGGAGAGGTCCAGAAAGCAAATCTGACAGAGAAGCTTCTCGTATCCGTTCTCGCCAAGTACTCGAATTTCATTCCCGACGGCGGTATCTGGATGAACACCCAGCGTCCGGAATGGAACGATGCGAACAACGCACTGGTCGGGTACGGTGTGTCAATGGTTACGCTTTGCTACCTGAGGCGCTTCCAGCAGTTTGCGCGCGGTCTGTTTCAGTCCGTCGCATGGGATGAGATCGGCATCGCGGAAGAGGTGGCTGAGTTCCTGGCGACGGTGACGGAGACGCTTCGAACAAATAGCGAGTTGCTGGAAAGTAACATCTCCGATGCGAATCGCAAGCGGGTGGTGGACGAACTGGGTCGCGCCGGAAGCAACTACCGAGAGCGGGTGTACGCGGGAGGCTTCAGCGGGGTGAAGGTGGCTGTCCGCAAGGAAGACCTGATCGATTTCTGCGATCACACACTGCAGTGGACCGATAGATCTATCAGGTCCAACCGGAGGGACGATGGCCTGTACCACGCATACAACCTCATGAACGCTTCTGAGGACTCCATCTCGATTTCGAACTTGTACGAGATGCTTGAGGGGCAGGTGGCCGTTCTCAGCAGCGGCCTGCTGTCGACGACAGAATCGGTCGAGGTACTGGACGCGCTGAGAAACAGCAAGCTATACCGTCCGGATCAGTACAGCTATTTGCTCTACCCGGATCGCAATCTGCCGCGGTTCGAGGAGAAGAACGTAATCCCTGATGAGATCGTCGCGTCATCCAGGCTGTTGTCTCGATTGTTGTCGGATGGCGACACGAGACTTGTCGTTCGCGACGTAAACGGTGTGGTTCATTTCAACGGATCGCTCCGGAATCGCCACGGAGTCACAGCAGTGCTGGACCTGCTCGCGGAGACCGACTATCGCGATGAGGCAACGGCGGAGCGCGAAAGCATACCCGACCTGTTTGAGAGCATTTTTGACCACCGATCCTACACCGGCCGCTCAGGCACGTTCTATGGGTACGAAGGTCTCGGATGCATCTACTGGCACATGGTGTCGAAGCTTCTTCTGGCGGTGGCGGAGACGTACGAACGCGCGCTCGACGGGAAAGCGGACGAGGCGACACGTGGTCAACTCGTCGAACAGTATTACAGCATTCGAGCGGGCATAGGATTGAACAAGGACCCCGATCTCTTCGGAGCCTTTCCGACGGATCCGTATTCGCATACGCCGGCAGACGCCGGCGCAAAGCAACCGGGCATGACCGGGCAGGTGAAGGAAGACATACTTGCGCGGTGGGCCGAGCTGGGAGTTGTTGTTCGAGATGGATGCCTTTCATTCAATCCGTCGTTGTTGCGGGACTCGGAATTCCTGACGGAGGCCGTGGCGTTCGACTACTTCGACGTCAACGGAGTGCAAAAGCAGCTTGAGACGGTGGC
>JABDKH010000220.1 GCA_013002345.1 Rhodothermales bacterium | reverse complement strand
TCTCCATCGAGTATGGATTTCGGGGGCCGAATTATTGTGTCGTATCAGCCTGCGCCACCGGGAATAACAACATTGGAGACGCTTTTATGCTCATACAGAGAGGGCTGGCAGATGCCGCCGTCTGTGGGGGAGCGGAGTCCAGTGTGACGGAGATGGGCATTGGCGGCTTCAATGCCATGAAGGCACTGTCGACACGGAACGACGATCCCGCGGCTGCCAGTCGGCCGTTCGACGCGACACGCGACGGATTTGTGATGGGCGAGGGTGCCGGCGCGCTATACCTCGAGGAGCTCGAATACGCGAAAGCCCGCGGCGCGAAGATCCATGCCGAAGTCGTCGGCATCGGAATGAGTGCCGATGCTCACCACATCACCGCTCCCGCACCGGATGGTCGCGGCGCTTCGGTAGCCATGCGTTCCTCTTTGCGCGACGCCGGACTTGAGATCGAGGATGTGGACTACCTGAACATGCACGGCACGTCGACGCCGCTGGGCGATATCGCAGAGACGAACGCGATCAAGACTGTGTTTGGTGATCACGCCTACAAGATGAATCTGTCCTCCACCAAGAGCATGACCGGGCACCTGCTCGGAGCAGCAGGAGCTGTGGAGGCGATCGCAACGATTCTCGCAATCAAGAACGATCGCGTGCCGCCCACCATCAATTTTGAGCATCCAGATCCGGCGTGCGATCTGAACTACACGTTCAATGAGCCGCAAGATCGGGAAGTCAATGTGGGCGTGAGCAACGCGTTCGGCTTCGGCGGACACAACACGAGCCTTGTCTTCAAGAAGTTTTCGGATTGATCGCAGCGGGAACGATCCTCACGAAGCCCATCACGCAGGTGGGCTTTTTCTTTTTGCGTCTATCTGAAAATTATTTCGCGAATTATCTTCTTTCCGACAAACTCGTTGACGCGATCTCGCCACTCCTCTCGCTGCAGGTTGAGTTCGTAGCGCCACGTGGGCGACGTGATCTTGATTGTCATCCGGCCTGATTTGACGCGTACCGAATCCGTCACTGCGATAATGGCCGGACCTGCGAGTTCGGCCCAGGCCTCCACAGCCTTTGCCTCTTGAAGTCGAGGACCGATACCCAGGCGCTCGACGAGCTCGCTCAGCACCGCGCCGATATGTTGTGGTGTCCTGGATCGATAGGCCATAGGTTTCGCACTTCAATTCGGACCAATAAAGGACCTATTTTTGATAATAGCTGAGCCGAGTCCCTCACCGCCGAACACCGGCACGTAATTCCGCCAAAAGCACATGAAGCGCAAACGATTGTCAGAGCTTGACAGGAGACACGCCACAGGCTACGTCGCCCGATTGGTTCTCGCCGGGTTCCTCCTTGTGGCGCCAACCGACGAGGCCGCCAGCCAGGCGGACACGCTTCGCTACAACCTCGACAGCGCCATCCGGCGCGCGCTCGAGGCCAGTCCCGAGGTATCGGCCGTGGCAGCCCGGAGGGACTTCGCTTCCGCACGGGCAGGGCTCGCGAGAGCAAGTCGCTACCTGACAGAGTTCACACTCACTTCGGCGCACGCCCCGGCACCTGGACTCGACAACCCGAACGGCACCGCCACCGATCAGCTCTTCCTGGATCCGGATGTGCGCAACGACTGGGGCTCTTTGCGCCCGTTCAATGAGGTGGAGGTGGAGTTCCTCCAACCGCTGTACACATGGGGTGAACTCGACGGCAACATTCGGGCCGCGACGAGCGCAGTGGTAATGGAAGACGCGTCGATTCGCGACAAAGAAATTGATGTCGCCTACCGGACCGCAGAACTCTACTACGGGCTCCTGCTCACCGAGGCACTGACGGTCGTTGTAAAGGACGCCGGCGACATCGTTGAACAGGCCAAAGAAGAGATTGATCGACTGCTCCAGGAGGGCGCAGCCGACGTCGACGACGCGGACCTCTTTCAGGTACTCATCACCGAGCAGGAGTTCAAGCGGCGCGTTGTCGAAGTCGATGAGAAACGGCGTACGGCCGCCACGGCTTTGCGTCGCCAGCTGTTTCTTCCGGACGATGTGACCGTGGCGGTGGACGAAGTCATCCTGAGTCAGATTCGGCTCGAGCCTGAGACCCTGGAGTGGTATCAGGAGTTGGCGATGCTGCATCGACCGGAACTGGAGCGTGCGAACGCCGGCCTGGCCGCTCGCCGGGCACTGGTAGACGTAGCCAGGTCCAATTACTATCCGAAGATTTTTCTGGGAGGACGATTTCGCGCTGCAGGCACTTCGGGCCGGTACAGTCAACCGAATCCGTATCACGGCGATCGGCTGCGCGGCACTAGCGTTGAGGCCGGGCTGGGCGTCCGCCTCGGACTCAGCTTCCACCAGACGCGGGCTCGCGTGGAGCAGGCTCGCGCTCAGGCAAACGAAGTTGGCTTCCAGCTGGATGGACTGAGACAACTCATCCTTTTCGAGGTAGAGGAGGCGTTTCGAGGACTTTCGATTGCAGACGCCGCGTTGACGTCCACCCACGAGGCCTATCGACTGAGCAAGGAATGGCTTCAGATGGAGACCGTGAACTTCGACCTCGACCTGGGAGATACCGAAAATCTCGTAAAAGCCGTACGCGCCAACCTCGATCTGCAGGCGGACCGGTACCAGGCGACGTATCGCTACAATCTGGCGGCGCTCAAACTCCTCAGATCATGTGGGATGCTCAGGCAGACCATCGACTCCGGCATACTTGTTGAATGACTGCAGGGTAGAGGCTGAAACCGTCAGCCAGCATATCGGGTAGACCCGAAATCTTCACTGACCGTCTTGTATCGTGTACAGAATCGTAGTCATAGCCGTCCTGATGCTCACCGCAGCGGTCCTTCCATGGTCCGCCATCGCACAGAAGTCGCCGGCCGAGATCCGAAAGATGCTGCAGGCGAGAGACCTCGAAATCAAAACCATCCTGGGCGATCGAGACACTTTCAGCGCCGGACAGAAGGAAACGCTCAAGAGCGTAGTCAACGGAATCATCGATTTCGAGACGATGGGTCGCGAGGCGCTGGGGCCACACTGGGAGCC
>JABDKH010000219.1 GCA_013002345.1 Rhodothermales bacterium | reverse complement strand
CGCCTGGTCGCGAAAGGCGGTGAACGATTCGTACACGCGGCGATATCCGGCCTCCGACGAAGCTTGCTGATTCATGATATCGAACGCCTGCGTGCGGGCAGCATCGAGGATATCAATCGGGAATCGTTTCAGTTTCACGCCACCGTCGAGCAGTCGTCTCAGCGCCGGCGGATTCTGAGCGTCGTACCGCGCCAGCATCCGGACGTTTGCCTCAGCTGCGGCCGATTCCAGAGCAGACTGATATTCGGCGGGAAGCGTATCCCAGGCGCTGCGGTTGACATAGAAGCTCAATGTTGGGCCCGGCTCCCACCATCCCGGATAGTAGTAGTTTCTGGCGACCTTCTGGAAACCCAACTTCTCGTCGTCGTACGGACCTACCCATTCGGTTGCGTCGATTGCTCCTCGCTCCAGCGCGGGGAATATCTCGCCACTGGAAATCAGCTGGACGTTGACGCCCAGCCGGTCCATCACCTGCCCTCCCAGCCCGGGAATTCGCATCTTGAGACCGCGCAGATCGGATAGCGAGTCGATTTCACGGCGAAACCACCCTCCCATCTGTACGCCCGTGTTGCCGCCCGGAAGATTGACAATGTTGAAGTCGGCGAAGACCGCACGCATCTGTTCGAGTCCGCCGGCATAGTACAGCCACGCATTCTGCATTCGAGCCGTCAGTCCGAACGGCACACACGTGTCAAACGCAAAGGTGGGGTTCTTACCGACGTAGTAGTAGCTCGCACTGTGACCCATCTGGATTGTGCCGGTCTGGACCGCCCCCAGGACCTCAAGTGCGGGTACCAACTCCCCTCCGGGATAGGGGCGTATTCGAAATCGTCCGTCGGTGAGTTGACTGACACGTTCTGCGAGGACTTCCGACGCCCCGTAGATCGTATCCAGTGATCGACTGAAACTCGATGCAAGGCGCCAGGTCACTGACTTCCTCGTCTGCACCGCCGGTACGCCGTCGACTGACGGCTGGCCGCAAGACGCGAGCACAGTACCGGCGCCTGCAGCGCCAATAAGGCCTCGTGCCACGAATGACCGCCTCTTCATCGTATCGCAGTGATTGCTGAATCGGTGAGCCTGATAATAACCGGGTCGCGCCCGGAGCGCAACTCTGATACCATGGCTCCGATCGACTCAGCACCACATCCGTCTGCAGCTAGCCCCGTGGCCGCAGCGGCCGCATCACAACTTCAGAGATGAGATAGTTGTCAGGTGTGTCGATCAATTGAACGACGGTGGTCGCCACGTCGTTGACCTGCATGGGATTTGGGGACATCTCAACCTCAGCCACCTCAAAGAACTCAGTCTCAATCGAACCGGGGTACACACAGCTCACCTTGATGCCGTCGTCCCGGAGTTCTTTCATGAGTGACTCGCTGAATCCGCGCACACCGAACTTCGTCACGTTGTAGGCACCGATGACGGCATTGCCGAGGAGACCCGCCACGGACGCAATGTTTACGACGTGACCTCCGAAGCCCGTCGTTTCATTCTGCTTCTTCATAGTCGGGACAACAGCCTTCGTGCACAGAAACATGCCGCGAAGATTCGTCTTCATCAGGAGGTCCCACTCCGCCGACGAAAATTCGTCAACGCGACCAAATCGTCCCAGTCCAGCATTGTTCACGAGCACGTCCACGCGGCCCGCTGCATCGATAACTTGCTGGAGTGAGGCATTCACTTCATCCTCCTCCGTGACATCGCACGATATGCCTTTGAAACCCGGACCGAGATCTCGCTCCATGGTGGTAAGCCGATCGGTCCTCCGGGCGAGGCCGAAAACTTTTGCCCCTCGCGCGACCAATTCTGTAGAGCACGCCCGCCCGAGGCCGCTGCTGGCGCCGGTTATTACTACTACGCAGTCGTTTATATTCATCGCTGTCGTTGCTTCGTGTGATAGTGGAAGATCGAAAAGCACCCTATACCGCTTCAGCCTCACCAATAACGGGTGGCCACATGGCTACAGACCGTCCAGATCACATCATGATCCGGAAGAGGCCCTTCTCTCACGCAAAGATATGCGAACTGCTGAGTCCCTACCTGTCCCGCGAGAGAGCTCAGCGAATCAACGACGTGATTCAAAACCGAACGCGTTCGATCGTCACAGTAGTCGAAGGAATTACGAATTACGGGAATGTCAGTGCCGTGATGCGGACGGCGGAGGCTCTTGGTTTTTTCGAGGTGCACGTCGTCACGAGCGATCAGCCCTACAAGCAGTCGCGGCGAACTTCGCAAGGTGCGGAGAAGTGGCTCGACGTCAAGCGGTGGCGCAAGTCCGCCGAGTGCATTGGTGATCTCAAAGAACGAGGGTATCAGATTGCCGTGGCAGATTCCGGATCCGATGCGGTTCCGCTTTCCCGAGTCGACTTCCTCCGAAAGACGGCGATCGTTCTGGGGAACGAGGTAGAAGGTGTTTCGGAAGATTTTCGGGCTGCGTCAGATGTCGTGTGCCGCATCGACATGATCGGTTTCGTAGAGAGCTACAATATCTC
>JABDKH010000218.1 GCA_013002345.1 Rhodothermales bacterium | reverse complement strand
TAGTCAATGCCGACTGCTTTGCCGCGTCCAACCAGCGATGCCAGATACTCGAGAGTTCGACCGCCACCGCATCCGATATCGAGGACGTTCGCGGTTTCAGGGATCTGCACCTTCGAAAGTCCCCATTGCGTTAGATCAGAATGCCCTGAGTTCATACCACGAACGAGAAACCGGCCTAACAGTCCGCGAGGCCTTCCGCTTTGTTCGAGAAGTTTGCCAAGCAAATTCACTTTTCCTCCTGGCTAGAGTCCAATCGATTGTGAGCCTTAGCATCTCCGCACTAGCGGCTCTGCACGCGTCGCGTCCTCATGGTCGGTAGGGCGGTGAGGATTGTCAAGCGGGGAAATCCCGACACAGCCGCGGTCGCCCCTGTCCGGCCACGACGACTAACAGGCTAAGCGATACGATTCTTCTTCCGGACATAGAGGTCTCCAGCTACAACGTTCGATGGGTTTCATACACGCCGCGTTACTCAGCATGGGCATGTGATGCGATTCTATACGCTCACATTCCAACCCTCGCGTTCAACGGTGCTTGTGATGTGTGCGAGGTGATGTCGACCATGCCAGGCATAATTGCCGACGTTCCACGCAAGCTCTGATGGACCCGATTCCGGATGAATGAATTGCCGCGACAACTGATCAGGTGTCAGCGCACGCAGCAGGACTACCCACCTTTCGTGAAGGAGGGACAGGAAATCGAGGCTCGTCTGGACGGGCACCAGGCGGTAGTCGATTAGCGCTGCCCATTGACGTTCGTCGTACGTCTTGATCGTCGGCGCTTCCTCGGTGAGCGCCCACTTGAATCGTACATAGCAGTTGGTGTGGCTATCGGCGATATGGTGAACAACCTGTCGGATAGTCCAACCGCCCGGGCGATATACTGTATCGAGTTGTTCATCCGAAAGCCTGATGACGACGTGCCGGAGCTGCTCAGGCAAGATCTCGATCTGCCTGATCCACCCCGAGAGATCGCTGTCGGAAACGGGGCCGCTATGCTCGAATTGCCCGATGGGATATCTGAGGTCAGTCATGGTTTATGGCTCCGGGATTTCTCGCGTTTCTTGACGGCCGTGACGTACCGCGTCATTCTTGGCCGTGCCGTCGTTTTCAGCCGTTGTGCGTTTCTACTTGCCCCAGAATCGACGAGCGGCGGACGGAAACGATCGGACTGGTGTGTCTGCGTGATCTGCGCCTGCCACCACATCCGTGTGCCACACGAGCCCGGTGGGCGCCGCGGATTCAAGTGACTCCCGGATTGCGTCAAATCCGTCGCGCATTCGGTTACCTTCGTGCTCGCCGAGGCTTAGATACAAAAAGGTGTCAAGAGATTCGGGCTGACTCAATCTGCTCTCCAGTGCCGGAACGATCGCCCGATTTCCCACCCATGCCGACGGACTGAACACGAAGTAGCCGTCGAAGAGGTTGGGCCTTTCGATGAGCGCATAGATGGCGAAGAGTCCGCCACGAGAGTGTCCGATCAGAATGCGGGTTGAATCTACCCGGAGTTGAGATCCGACGGCAGGGATCGCCTCCTGTTCGATGAATGCAAGGAAGCGATCTCCAAGTCCACCGGCCGTCGACATCAGCTCGCGGGGAGGAGTGAAGTCGTCGACGCGACCGGCACCGGTCTGGGGGACTTCGACCACGATCGCCGGCGCTGCAACACCGACCGTGGATAGAGTACGAGTCGCCTCTGCTATCTGCCTGCCCTGCCACGGGCCGTCGAGCACCCAGAGGACGGGAAAGCGTCGGTCGGGGTCTGATCCGTACTCGTCCGGCATCCGCACGCCCAGGCGCACTGACTCATCAAGTATGTTAGAATGAACGAAGATCTCTGTGGCGAGGTTGTCTTCGGTCGGCCCGTTGTAGGAGGTTTTTATCAGGGCGATGGCAGCCCCTGCGCCCACCAGTCCGCCGACCGCGGCGGCCACAAGGAGCATCCCGGCGACCAGTAGTCCGACCTTGACCCTATTCACGCATGGAACCAGTTTATGACGAATTATCCGGTCAGATTGCTCACTCTGTTGTCCAACATCTACATGTCAGGGTAGCTGACCACCGCGAAAGATATAAACAAGCATGCAATGCTCCCTGCCAACCACCAAACAGAGTCAGAGTCGGTTTTAGAGGAATCAGTGGCATCGTCGGCCGCGGATTCCCAACGGCGAGTCAGACCCACACCAACCGCCACGTTCCCCCGATTCCGCAGGATCAAAGCCGACGGTTCCTCCCGGGATATCGTGGGGGCGACGAAGGTGATCGTACGTTCACGGTGCGCACGCTCCGGGTGTCTGACCAGAATTGCTCCCTATCGTGCGTTCCGACTTCGCGCGGCTCAAGGAAATTCGAAGCCAGTCTGGTCTTCGAAGGCTGCGGGAGTGATTTGATACACATAGCTTTCATGACCACCGTCGTCAGGTCTCGCACCTGCTCGAGTGGCACCAATCCTTTCTACGGCTCGCTGTGACCGGACGTTCTGGAGGCCAACAAGAAAGACAACGCGGTGAACGAAACGGAAAGCATGTCCCAACATGAGTCGTTTGATCTCACGGTTGTAGATGCCGCCCCAGTAAGCTCGCGAAAGGAATGTCCAGCCGATTTCAACCTCGCTCCGTTCCTCATTGTAGCCATGGAATCGCGAAGACCCGATGATTCGCTGACTAGTGATGTCGGTGGCGACCAGAGCACCGCCGGATGCGAGGGAGTCTCTGAAGAATGCCTTGAAGACTGGTTCTTCGTGGCGATTGGGGACCGGGTGTTGTTCCCAGATGAGTGGATCGGCAGCTGCTGCGTGGAGCTCCTCGTAGTCTTGACTGCCGAGGGGCCTCAGTTCTACGAGCGCGCCTTTCAGGGTCGGCTGATAATCGAATGACATATTTGGGTATCCTGGAGATCGTGCGCGAGCCGCCTCGCGCGTAAGGACCTCGAGAATCTAGCGGGTGATTGAGCTCCTGCATCAGAGATTACGAAGAGTAAGAGCGTCGCACCCGCGATCGGCTGTGGAGCGAATGGCCATGCCGCACTTGCGACGCCAAACCTGAGCAGTGAAAATCTTGGCTCACCTTCCATTTGTGCGCGTCGTCGCCCTCTGCTGTGATGTACGAGAAAGGCGCTAGAGCGTCGGGAGTGAAGGTTTAAACACCATCAGTACGAACGCACTTATGACGATCAGAAAAGCCGCTGTCGCCCATCTAGTCCAGCTACGCGATAGCTTTTGATAGCTCGTCCAGTCGAAAGCCGCAGCGGACGTGCCTACACTAGTCATCCTCTCTATGCGGTGCTGGAGGGGGAGGGCCCTGAACACGAAGATCAATCCGGAGATACCGAAGAGGACCAGCGACCAAAAGATCCAGCCTGTCCCCACGACCGGTAGTCCGGTCATCAGGGTAGCACCGAAGCCGCCCACGAGGATGAGGAGTATTGAGGGGGGCGTGAACCACTTATCGTTGAAGTTGATCAGCGAGAATGTGTACGAGAGGATCCCAGGGTCCCGGGTCCGTTCAGCCCTCGCCTTCAAGAAGAGCGATGCTGCGAAGCCGCTGAAGAACAGCACCACCCCGAC
>JABDKH010000217.1 GCA_013002345.1 Rhodothermales bacterium | reverse complement strand
GATGTGGTTGACTATGTCTTTGGCTTAACAATCGTAGTACCGACGTGAGATGCCTCTCGTCACAGTCATTGCCCCGGGGCGGCGGCTTTCGTAAGGAAATGGCAGCGACCGACTTCGTCCAAACGCCGAGGCCAGTAGCCGGACGCTGCCCCTAAAATCATCTGAAGAGCGGTACCATCATGCAGACAAAACTTTGTCCGAAGTGCGGCGAGGTGTCACCCGACAACGCAAAGAAGTGCGACTGCGGTCACCGGTTTGATTCCGATGAAGTGCAGGATGATGAGGGGCGGCGACGAAGCGCGTTGGCGCAGTGGCTTGGTGTAGGGCGGCTCAATGTTCTAGCGTTCTCCGTGACCTGCGGACTCTTCTGGGGCGTCGGCCTCTTCTTGATCACGTGGTGGATCATCTTTTTTGATGGGGCGACGGGCGAGCCTACGCTCATCGCCCGGGTCTACCGCGGATACAACATCAGCCCTTTTGGCAGCCTGGTTGGATTTGGGTGGGGCTTGATCGATGGCCTCGTCGGCGGTGCGGTCTTTTCGTGGCTCTACAATTTGCTTTCACAACTCAGCACGATGCGCCGAGGGTCTTGAATCAGGCCAATGGTCTCGTCCACGTGAGGCTGGTTACCGTCGATCACGTGCGTGACGTCAACCTCGGTTTCTCGCGGTGAGCAGCAGGATTGCTATGCCGAGAGCTGCCCACAGGATGGGGTACCAGATCCTTCCGCCGAGCGCGTACAACACCGTACCGTTGGTGACAAGAACCGTGTTGCAGCAGGATTGCAAGAGGACGTGGCCAAAGGCAAGCAGGAGTCCGACCATTCCGAAGCCAACCGCTGCCAGTCCGGACAAGTACAGAAAAAGGTCGCGCAATTCCTTGTTCATGTGTCCACCGTTAGGCTACTGACTTTCATCAATGTCGCCTGTTCGAAGGACCTTCTCAAGCTTTGTCCCGAAGATCACGCCGAATCAGGTATTTCCCCACAAGCCTGGCGCCTATATCAGGGTGTTCTGGGACAGATTCCTTGCTGCCGCCCAGCGTTGCTCGGCTGCGACGACAAGGCCTTCTTCGTACCGTCTATGTTCAGATGACTCTGCGCTTGAGTATAAACGGGCGTGGCACTGTATCCGGGAATCCTCCCACGAGTTGCGGTGTCCATAGCAGCGCTGGATATCAAGAAGCAGTAAGGCACTGGACGAAAGGATCGGAGCAGTCCGGTCGCTTTCAGGGTTTCCCCTACAGACACTACACGATCGTCTGTGTACCCATCGAGATAGCATTGCGCCGGCAACGATGAATCGTGAACACCGCGGCACTTTCTCCTGTGGCGTTTGCGTGGCGGTATTGCGCCAACGACCTACTCGCAGACTGTTATCGTACTCGGAGGCCCACGATGATAGGATCCCTCGTATCGCACTTCCAGATTGAAAAGGAGATTGGACGAGGAGGAATGGGCGTTGTCTATCGCGCCCGCGATGTACGGCTTGATCGTATCGTCGCACTCAAATTTCTTTCGAATCAGATAGCACACGATTCAGAGACGCGCGAACGCTTCACGCGCGAGGCCCAGACCGCGGCCAGAACAGAGCACCCCAACGTTTGCGGAGTGTACGATATCGGGGAGACCGAGGATGGCAAGCCGTTCATTGCAATGCCGTTCTATGAAGGTGTGAATCTGGATGACCGAGGTGACGACGAACCCCTCTCGGTTGCTCACGCGGTGTCAATTGTAAGACAGGTCGCATCGGGACTTGCGAGCGCTCACGTTCATGGCATTGTGCACCGAGACATCAAACCCGGTAACATCCTCATCTTAGAAGACGGCACGCCGAAGATTCTCGACTTCGGCCTTGCCAAGATGGCCGGATCGCAAACCGTCACGGAGGTCGGGTCGACACTTGGCACATTCGCATACATGTCGCCGGAACAGGTACGAGGAGAACGACTGGATCCCCGTACAGATATCTGGTCCCTCGGTGCCGTCCTCTATGAGCTCGTAGCTGGCCGCAGACCGTTCGCAGGTGACTACCCCGAGGCCATGATGTACTCGGTTCTGAACGAGGAGCCGGCAACCATGGGAACGTACAGAGACGACGTGCCCGAGGTTCTGGAGGCGATCGCCGGACGATGTCTGGAAAAGGATAGGGCCTCGCGCTATCAATCTATGACGGAACTTGAGAATGACTTGGCCGCCATCGAGGCTGCTACTCAGCCGGCTGCAACGGCACAGTATCTTCCGCGACAGCAGAAGAAGGGGGTGTCGGTGTGGGCGGTAGGGGCCATCGTCGTCCTGGCGGCCGTAACCATCGTCGCGCTGCTACTGATTCGTCGTGACTCCGCGGAGGTATTGCCGCCGATGCGGTTTACGATGCTGATGCCAGATGGGCAGGAACTCGCATCACCCGGCCCGTCCCTGGCGATCTCGAAAGATGGATCGCGTCTGGCATTCGTGTCCGGAGACACCTCCGGGTCACTGATCTACGTTCGTGACATCGACTCATTCGACGCCCTGGCGATATCGGGGACGGAGGATGCCCGCGCACCCTTTTTCTCTCCGGACGGAGAATGGCTCGGGTTTCTGGCCGATGACAAGCTCTTCAAGGTGCGCGTTAGCGGCGGGCTCCCGCAAGAGCTCGCTGAAGCGCGGGTGATGGCATCGTTCGTGCGCGGATCAGGTACCTGGTTGGACGACGACCGGATCATCTTCAGCACGTTTGGTCCAGATGGGGGTCTGTTAGTGGTTCCGGCTCGAGGCGGGTCGGTAGAGCGTCTAACTGAGGTCCGCCACGCGGGTACGGCCTTTCACATGTGGCCTGAGGCCCTTCCGTCCAGTCCGTATCTGCTGTACACCGAATCAGACCTGACGGCCACAGCAGTATCTCGGATCGTGGCGCTCTCCCTCGAAGACGGCAGCACACGGAATGTGATCGAGAACGGAGTCCGGCCATCGTTTGTCCCACCGGATGTTCTTGTGTACTCCACAGGGAATGACGTTGTCGCGACCAGGTTCGATCCCGGACAGGCAGAGGCGATTGGTGAGCCGGTTGTCGTGTTAACGGGAGTCATCGCCGCCGAAGACGTGTACGTAGAGTATGATGTTTCGGAAGGTGGAGCAATCGTCTATGCTTCGCAGGGCGCTGAACAATTCGAGGCCCGACTGACGATGGCCTCTTTGGACGGGGTCTTAAGCACCTTTCCGGTAGAAATGGCAGATGTGTTTACCCCGCGTGCGTCCCCCGACGGTCGTTTTGTGGCGTTCCAGCGTCGCGGTCCCGGGCAGCAGAGCCTGTGGCTCCATGATGTCCATCGCCGCATTACTCGTCAGCTGACCGCGGACTCCACCCATGAATTCTGGATGACCTGGACTCCGGATAGCCGTCGCATCATTTTCAATTCGATCTCCCCCCCCTTGCAACTGGACACCAGCGTCGACATGTACGAGATTGCCGTTGACGGTTGGGCCGAACCCCGGCTGATCTCGGACGGACGGTTCGTTCAAGTACCTCATTCGGTAACGCCCGATGGCCAGTCGCTTATTTACAATGAGCTAATCGATGATCGACAGTTGGATATTATAGCACGTAGTCTGGAGGGCGAAACTTATGTCGAGACGCTCGTGGCGTCCGAAGAAGATGACTTTCATCCCTCAATCTCGCCGGACGGCGAGTGGCTTGCCTTTGCGTCAAGCCGCACTGGGCAGTGGGAAGTGTACGTGCAACCGTTTCCGGGCCCCGGCGGAGTGATGCAGGTCTCTTCAGGAGGAGGAGCGGAGCCCGTCTGGGCGCCCGACGGCAACACTCTGTATTACCGGCTGCCCAGCGGCCGAAAGATCTGGGCAGTCGACGTGTCTGCGCCGCCGATCGCCTCGGCCGAGCCGACCCTGGACCTGGGCCGTCCGCGCTTCGTACTTGAGGGTTCCTTTTTCACGTGCTCCAAGTGGGGACGCAGCTACGATGTGACACCGGACGGCGAACAGTTCGTCGTCATCGCCCAGGACTGGCCGGGTGCCCAGCGAAAGATGTTCAACGTTGTTGTGAACTGGGCCACCGAGGTAAACCAGTTACTTGCATCGGTGAACTAGTTCGCGACTCGCCCCCCTGCGCCGACAGAAATCGAGTTTGCGGCACCTCCGGTTTGTGGCTCTCGGTCGCAGTCGTGGGGTATGCCTTCGGAGGGATGATGGGTCGCATTTGATGCCGTCTTCAGCGGTCAATCACTTTCGCGCAGCGGCAGTAGTCTCCGGACATCACCAACACTCGGGGTATCTGTCCAACATCTCCCGTCCCATTGTCGTAGCCGTCCGAGCTGTGTCGTCTAGGCTCGAGTTCGTTATAGCAAAGATCTATCTACGCGGGTCATCTCCGTTTCCCTACAGCCCCTTCATGCGTCGGGCAATATGATATGTGTGTTGAACGAAATGACACACGAACCAACTGCGGAGGTCTTGACGCATGTACTCACTCACTCCCACATATTGGGAC
>JABDKH010000216.1 GCA_013002345.1 Rhodothermales bacterium | reverse complement strand
CTCAAAAGCTCAGCGCCGCCTCACTGTCCCTGAAGCAGTGACTTGGGTGCGCGGGCAGCGAGATAAACTCATCGGAGGCGCTGCGGTCCTTGCGGAGTACGCCGACGACCCTGGCTCCGCGGACTACGAGGCGATCCAGAAGCGTATGGATGAGGTCGCCCCCAACGTTGCCGACAGGGCCTGGGGACACAAATACTTCTCGTTGCTCTACCCAAACCTTCTCGATCACTTTCACGTCGTCGGATACCAACAGCTCAACCTGTTGCGACTGCATAAACTCCCATACGAAGGCATGTACGATAACGCCCGCTTCTTCTCGGGCATCGCCCGGCAGATCGGTGTGTCAACTGGCAGCCTCAGCATTGTGCTCAACCGTCGCGATGGGAACCCCTGTACGTACTGGCGCGTTGGGACGAACCCTGGCGAAACCGGCCCCAGCGAATGGCCGCGCATGCGGGACGGCGGGTTTGCGGCAGTAGGCTGGAGCAACGTCGGAAACCTCTCGGAGATCGACCACAGCAGCAAGGGCAAAGACAAAGTCCGTGCGCTTATGGAAAAGCACTATCCAAACAAGAAGAGCGTCGTTACTCGCACTGCTACACAACTCTTCTACTTCGCAGCACGTGTTGAGCCTGGGGACATAGTAGTCGCGATGCGGGGGTCCAACGTACTAGGCGTTGGCGAAGTGGACGGCGACTATTCCTTTGTCGAGGGAGACGGGCCTTTTAGCCACCGACGCCCCGTGAATTGGAGATCGGTGGAGGAGTGGAAACTACCGAAAAAGGAGGCTCTCCGCACCACGTTCGCAAAACTCTCTCGGCATCCCATGAATTTGGTTGAGATAGAACGAAGGCTATCGAGTATCGAGGCCGGCGACAACCATCAGCACGATGAGCACAAGAAAGCTGATTCCATCGTACCACCACCGCCGCCGCAGCTAACTGGAATTGTTCGTCGCATCAAAGCGGCGCTGCATCGAAAGCGCCAGGTTATCTTATACGGCCCCCCTGGGACCGGAAAAACATACTGGGCTGAAAAAGCGATTGATGAACTCGCCGCCCGTTCTTGGTTTGACTGTTCCTATGACCAACTGACCGATGAGCAGCGCCAGCAACTTCACGATCAGGGGGCCATTGAGCATTGCTGCTTCCATCCGGCCTACGGATACGAAGACTTCCTCATCGGATATCGTCCGGTGCTGACCGACGGCGCGGTGGGCTTTGAGGCCAAAAAGGGAATTTTCGCCAAGCTCTGCGAGCGCGCGATCAATGATCCAAAGCGTGACTACTTCCTCCTTGTCGATGAGATTAACCGAGGCGACATTCCAAGAATCTTCGGAGAACTGATCACCGTCTTGGAGAAAGACAAGCGTGGCAAGTCGATGACGTTGCCGTTGACGGGTGACCCGTTGGTGGTTCCAGATAACGTCCAACTTGTTGGAACAATGAACACAGCCGACCGTTCAATCGCGTTGCTAGACGCAGCGCTACGACGGCGATTTGCCTTCATCGAATTGATGCCCGACAGCACTACGCTCAGAGGCGCCAGCGTTGGCGGTCTTCCCCTAGGCCCGTGGCTCGACGAGCTCAACCACCGTGTTGTCCAACATGCCGGCCGTGGGTCACGAAATCTGCAAATCGGACACTCTTACCTTCTGAGTGAAGAGAAGGGCATCCAAGACAAGGGCCGGTTCGCCGACGTCCTTCGCGACGACATCATTCCACTGCTGCAGGAGTACTGCTACGAGGACTTCAATGCGCTCGAGAAGATCCTTGGCGATGCGATCGTGAGCAGCAAGCGGCAAACGATTCAACAAACCCTTTTTCGCCCCGAACTCCGTGGGGAGCTCATTGAGGCGCTCTTGTCCGCGTTCCCAGACGTCACCGCGACACCTGAGGCTGTTGATGCGGATGCTGAAGGTGAAACCTCCGAGGACGAAGAGCTCGATGAGGGTCTCGAGGAAGAGCCCGGGGACGAGCAAGACGAAAAGGAACCAGCGGCGTGAACGGCGCTCGAGTTGCTCTGCGTGAATGGGAGTCAATCGGGCCAGCCGACAACGCTTTGCTCCGAGACTTCCGATTCGAGACACCCGAAGACAGGCTGCTCGCCGGAAAGCTGACAGGCGAAGGCACGGTCGAACTTCGTGAACTCTATGACGGTCTCCACATTCGAGCCCGGTCACACGTGGGTCGCATCCAGTTTGGTCAGCTCACACTAACGATCACTCCCAAGATCGGTGTTCACCAACTGCTTACGTTGTTCCGCTATGCCTATGGCCTCCGTGACCTCAAGCGATACGAGAGCGCCACCTACGCTCTCGACGGCAACTTGTTCCAGGACCTCCTCGTCGCGCAGCTTTATCAAGAAGTACGACAACTGATCGAGCGAGGCATCGCGAGGAGTTACGTCGGCTTCGAGGAGGACCTTTCCAGTCCCCGCGGGCGAGTCGACTTCGCCGGCCTCGCGAGGCGAGGCGGCGCGGCCGACGCCACCCTTCCTTGCCGTCACTATCCCCGCTCCTCGGACAATCTACTGAACCAGGTCGTTCTGGCCGGGCTCGTCTCGGCATACCGCATCACCACCGATCGAGGTCTGGCGGCTGACATCGGGCGCCAGATGAGCATGATGGCGGAGCACACACGCCCCGTGCGCTTGTCTGCCTCGCTATTGGACAAGGCCAGCCGAGCACTAAACCGCTTGGTCGCCCCGTACGAGTACATCCTACGTCTTATCGAGATTCTGCACTTCGGAACCTTCGTAGACTTCCACGACGCAGACGAATCCTACCCACTACCGGGCTTCCTCTTTGACATGAACCGCTTCTTCCAGAGCCTGTTGGACCGGTTTCTTTCGGAGAATCTGCCGGGCTTTCACGTTCAGAATCAGTATAGGTTGACCGAGATGATGCGGTACGTCGCGGGACAGAATCCTCAGGGCCGGCAATCCCCCAAGCCCCGCCCAGACTATGCGATTCATCAGAAAAACAAGTTGGTAGCCCTCCTGGACGCGAAGTACCGGGACCTTTGGGACAGGTCCCTCCCGCGCGAAATACTGTACCAGCTCTCTGTCTATGCTCTGAGTCAACCGCGGGTTTCAACGGCAGCCATTCTGTACCCAACCATGGCTGGGACAGCGCGCGAATCCCAAATCGAAATCCGGGAACCCCTGACAGGCCGGAGCGCAGGCTTCGTCGCGCTGAGGCCGGTCCTGGTCGACCGTTTAGTCGGTCTCATCGAGGCGGAGGGAAGGCGGGGGCAGGAAGCCCGGGAGCAGAGCGCCCGCGAGTTGGCTGGAGTACCGGCATAGCTCGACAATCGAAACGACGTAAGGTGCATCGATGCCGCCAAGTATACTGAAGACAGGTTGGTCCACGGGTGCGGTTGCCGTCGTCGACGCGCTCGGAGTGAAGAGACTTCGCGAATCTCGTCAGCCGGCCGACATTGCACAACGTGTCAGGGAGGCCGCCAGGACCGCAATGCATCTCCAGAATGGATATCTTACGCAAGTGGCTGGCCATCAGTATCCGTACCATAGCCATCCGCTGGCGATGGACTTCGCGGCGTTGTCTGACACCGTGATTGTCGCGGCGTCAGTGCCCATCGAAACCGAAGAGCCAGATCCACAGTTGCTAAGCGACATGGTGTGGCGAACAGCCCTGTCGCTAGGCTACCTGGTCCGCCGAGCAACCCAGGCGGATCCGCCACTTGCCTATCGCGGCGCGATAGCGTTGGGCCGACTTTGGCGAGATGACTACGAGCCGCCCGATTTCCCAGTAATCCAGGGCCCTGCCGTCGAACTTGCACTCATCGAATATGAACAGGCCAAGGGCGCGTTCATCCACGTCGTGAATCCGCCCGACCCTTTCGAGTCCTCTCCTTGGTTTGGGTACCCGCTCCTTTCGAAGATGTTCCTCAACTGGAAAGTGCCCTTGAAAGGGAGCTGCTCGCCGCAGGAGAGAAAGGTCCTGACGCCGTTCTTCGATCTCCTTCCCACTACGGATGAAGGGCAAAGGATGATCGCTGGCTTCGACCAAGCAACACGTGCAAAACGGGACTACAACAGGCACACGATGCGATTCATCAGCCACTGCGAGGTTGCGGAAACGTAGTTAATGAGCCTGATTGTCGAGGCAGGTGGCGCGCCGGACCCTCACTGCCCGCGTTCCGATATTCCGCGGCACGGTATGTGGGCAGGTCAATGGGTATGGCGAACCTGCAGAGAGCCACGATCGGTACTAGATTCGTCTGATGAGGCTGCTCTGGCAAATCGATCCCCAAGACATCGCAAGAGTCAGAGCGTTCTACGCAAAGCACTGCGAGAATCCTTTTGTGAAGTCTCGAATCGCAACCAATCTGCGGACCGACAAGCCGCCGATCAGCAAGGGCGAGTTTTGGGATCGCATGGTTGGCTGCCTATTGACCACACAACAGCGATCAGGGCCCGGGTCGACCGTAGCGAAGTTTCTCCGCACGAAGCCTTTGCCTCTCAATTATCCGATCTGCGCCAAACAGGATGATTTGGCGGAATTCACTCGTGCCGTCCTCTCCAATTTCGGCGGGGTGCGACGGTCTACCATCATCGGCAAAGAGCTCGCCGCAAATATGTCATTTCTGCGCGACGGCGGGTGGGAGCCAACTCTTCGGCAACTCGACGATTTAAGGACAAATTCCTCACCAGAAACCGAGAAGCGAGCAGCAGCGTTTATCGCCGACAGCTTCAAGGGTTTTGGTCCAAAACAGTCGCGAAACTTGCTCCAAGCACTCGGGCTGTCGAGGTTCGAAATTCCCATCGACAGCCGAATCACTAAGTGGCTGAACACCATCGGCTTCCCAGTCAAGCTCACAGCCAACGCGTTGCAAGATCGAAACTACTACAACTTCGTCTCTGATGGCTTCCAGAAGCTCTGCGAAGCCTGTGACATCACACCGTGCGTGCTTGATGCTGTGATTTTTTCGAGTTTCGACGAAGGCAAGTGGACGGAAGAGAATGTTGTGTAGCGAGTCTCTTTTCCCAACGCCTCATGATAGCCTCAAACCCCATGACGAAGCCATCCTCCCACCAAGTCACCGTCAACTCTCTCAACCTCCACTACCTAGAATCCGGCACCCCCGATCCCAACACCCCCCCCAATCCTCCTCCTCCACGGCTTCCCAACAAGCAGCCACCTCTACCGCAACATTCTCCCCGACCCTCGGCAAGACCCACCGCCCCATCGCGCTCGACCTCCCGGGCTACGGCCTCTCCGATAAGCCCCTCGACGTCACGTACGACTACGACTTCTACGCCGACGTGTTCGACGGCTTCCTCGACGCGCTCGACATCGGCGACACGCACCTGTGCGTGCCCCCTAACTGTGCAGGGAACACCGCGAAAGCAACTGACCGGGAGGACGATTCCGTCGACAATTGCAACTTGACAAACGTTCAGTACTCCGGCTATAACCACAAGTAATCATGCGGAGTTCCAGGCCCGAAATCCCAGCTCCCCCGCCACGCAAGGTCGGCCGCCTCTCCGAAGTCCCAGCTCCCCCGCCACCCAAGCTAGGCGAGCTCGCCCAACTCGACGCCGAGCTTTACCGCCTAGCCCGCGGCGCCGGCCGCCTCCGACTTCGCATCGGCCAAGCCCTTCACCGCCTCGGCGACGGCTATCGTGAGCTCGGGTTTTCGACACTCGGCGCGTACGCGCTCGAGCGCTGTTGTCGCGGCGGTCGCTGGGCAGCCGACAGTCGCGCACTCGCGAGCCGGCTGCACTCCCTGCCACGATTGAGCGCGGCGTTGGAGTCGGGGTCCATCGGCTGGAGCATGGCCGAGCTCCTCGCACGCCATGCCACCCCGCAAACCGAAGCCGCGCTCCTCCAAGTCGCACGCGGCAAAACAGTCCAAGCGATGCGCATCGCCTTGAGCCCGCAAAAATCACCAGCGTCACAAGACTCACAGGCGCCACCCCAAGTCGACGACGACGACGAGCTCGCGCGCACGCTCTCACTCACGCTCCCGGTCGAAGAAGCCTGGGCGCTCGAGGCCACGCGCATGATGGTCGAGCACATGGACGGCAAGCGCACCGGCGGCCACTTCCTCGAGTCCCTCCTTGCCGAGGCCACCATCTCGCTCCTCGAGCTCGTGCCTCCGTCCGAAAACGATCTCTCCGCGCGCATGGAAAGCGAACACACCGCGTGGCGCGCCGAAATGCAACGCACCCAGCATCTGCAAGCAAACGCCGAACTCCAAAGCCGCCCAGCCGTCACTCGCGAGCCCAACCCCGGCGAAGCCCCCGAGCTCGACGATCTCCCGCTCGGCCTCGACGCGCTCGACACGCGCATCCGTCACCACAGCGCAGAGCTCGCCAGCCGCGATCTCTTCTTCGGCCGCATGGCCCAACGCTTCCTCGCACTCCGCGGCTGGCAAACTCTAGGCTTCGCCACCGAAGCCCACTACGCCCGCGAACGCCTCGGCATGTCGCGCGCCTCCCTCCGCAGCAAACTCAGCCTCGCCCGCCGCAGCCAGGGCCTCGACCACATCATCGACGCCCTCCAACAAGGCCAAATCGGCTTCGAAGCCGCCCAACTCCTCACCCGCATCGCCACCCCCGAAACCGAACGCGCCTGGGTCACCCCCGCCACCCGCCGCACCTACAAACACCTCCGCGAAGAAGTCCAAACAGTAGAACTGGCCACCCGCTTCACCGGCGCAACCGACCGCTCCCCCCCAACCGAACACCACATCAACCAAATGCAGGCCCTCGAACGCGCAATCCTCAGCGGAGAGCTCCTGCAAAGACTCATCCGCAGTCGTCCATCCGAACGCGATGAACACGATGAACGCGATACCCCCAACGAGGGCAACGACCCCAACGTCCGCGCCGGCGACGGGGAGGCCGGCGCTCCTCCATACGAACGCCCAAGCGACGAACCCCCCGCTGTCCAGATATCCGTGAGTCCCAAAGACGAGGCACCGAAAGAAGCTGTCCAGATATCCGTAACCCCCGCTGCCAAAGTAACCCTCCGCATCCGAGTCCCCGGCGACGTCCTCCTCCACTACCGCCAACTAGAGCGCCTCCACCGCAAAAAGCTACCCGACGAAAGCTTCGTTGAGTTCCTTTGCACCACCTTCTGGCAAACCTGGGTCCCCCACCTAGGCACCTCCGACAAATGGGAGCAGATCTACCGCCGCGATCGCTACCGCTGCACCAACCCCGTCTGCCACAACCGCAACATCACCCTCCACCACGTCAAATACCGAGCCAACGGCGGCACCGACACCCCCGAAAACCTCACAACCCCCTGCGCCTTCTGCCACCTAGAAGGCGAACACGCCGGCCGCCTAAAAATCCTCCCCCCAGGCAACAACCCCACCTGGCTCCTAGGCCGCCACCCCATCATGAAAATCCAAAACCGCGAACGAACCCTCCTCATCAACTAAAGGGCGCCTCCGCGGACGGTCCAGATGCGGCGGCTCAGTCCGCCGCGCCGAGCAGGACGTGAAACAGCCAAAACACGAGAACCCCCGCCAAGAAGGCCGGGAACTTGCTGTCTTTCGATATTGGAAACACCCCTTTTGACGTGTGAAAAATCATGAACCCTGCGAGCGCAGCCGTGAGGACATCCACGACCACGGGGTTCGGACGCCGAACCAGACTCAGGGCGTATCCGCCTGCCACCCCTGCGAGCAGGACCCAGCGCCCCGACTTGACGAAGCGCGCCCCATAGTCCTCTTGCAGCTCGATGTCGGTGTTGAGCACGTCGAGCGCGAGCGAAAGCGCAAAAACCACGGTCAGGATGGGTGTGGGTGGAAGCTCGAGACCAAGCGTGAACACCATGAGCGCGTCATAGAGAAAGAACGTCGCGAGATACGCATGGTATTTCGTCGGGTGGGTCTGCTTGGGTGGCCGGAAGAACGCGTTCAAACCGTAGAAGACGACGAAGCCAAGCAGCGCAACGAAGTAGATACGCGGACCCACGGTCTCGTTCGACGCGTCGAGGCTCGGGATGAGATGGAGGAAGACATAGGCGACCGACAGCCCTCCGCCGAACGCCGCCTGCACTTCCGGGTGCTTTCGACTCCCAAAGACCCGCGGCGAGATGACGTGCGTTGCGCCGATGATGAGCGCGACCAGCAGAATCTCCCATCGCTCAGACATCATCCCTTGCCCATCGACGCCACGAGTCGATCAAATACGCTATGCACTCGACGCTCGCAACGCCGCTGACCGTTCCGCCCCTGGCTATCGTACACCTGCCCGCAAGAACGCCCGGCTTCGCTGACCGCAACTTCGGTTGCCGGTGCCCGATAGCTCCCATCACGAGAAATCATGGCAGCTCGATTGCAAAGCTATGTCGAATATGACATAAAGGAAGCCTGGCTTCATGCCGGATAAGCCTCTCGTTTGGCTTGGTGAGTCGGTGCGGAGTCCTCCTTTCTCCGCCGAGGCGCGAAAGCGAGCTGGGTTGCTCCTGAGGAGGCTGCAAAGAGGCGAAACACTTTCCATGCCTGAATCACGACCCATGCCCTCCATTGGCCCGCGCTGTCATGAGCTGCGCATTGCAGATCACGATCAGGGCAAGGCGTGGCGGATCATCTACCGACTCGATTTCGATGCGATTGTTATCGTCGATGCGTTCTCGAAGAAGACTCGAGGCACCCCAACAACGGCTATCCGCCGCGCGTCGCGTCGCCTGCATCGCTACGACAAGGGCCCCGACGGAGGGAGCCAATGAAGGAATCGAAACGACGTCGGCTCGAGGCACAGGGATGGAGATTCGGCTCCGCAAAGGACTTCCTCGGCCTCACCGACGAGGAAGCCGAGTACATCGAGCTTCAACTCTCTCTTGCCGCGCTGCTCAGGAAGCGCCGGGAGAGCCTCGGCTACACCCAAACCGAAGTCGCCGACCTCATCGGTTCCAGCCAATCCCGCGTCGCAAAAATGGAAGCCGGCGACCCAAGCGTCTCCGTCGACCTCCTCATCCGCACCCTTCTCGCCCTCGGCGTAAACCGAAAGCAAGTGGGCAGGGCAATCGGCGCAGCCGCCTCCGCGTGAATTTCAACGAAAGCACGCAACTTCGGCCGGCGCCGACCGATAACCAAGCATGCCCCGGCTAGGGTGCGCTCCCGCAACGCTGTTCACCCACCGCGACTCCTGTATACTTCCGAGTCGCGGGTCGCCTCATGAGACGGCCAAGGAGGTTCCAGTGGAAATCTGTGCACACGAAGGATGCAACTGCGACGTCTCCGAGACATACGTCGAGCAGGACGGGAAGCGCTACTGCAGCGA